>CADCWK010000301.1 GCA_902806375.1 uncultured Thermomicrobiales bacterium | reverse complement strand
AGACGAAGGACGGCCCTCCCGAGGCTCTCGGGAGGGCCGTCCTGTGTCGACGGGGCCGCCCCTCCAGGTCGGTGTCGACCATCGGCGGCCGGCGTTCCGGCCCGGCACGGGCTGTGGTAGCCTGCGGGGACGTGAGCAGATCCGTGTCCTCTCCGGGCGCGACACTGGCATGGCGACCGGAGACCGGGACGAGGCGAAGGAGCCCCGCGTGGAACCGCACCATGACGCCGCGACGGCCGCGGCCGACCTGATCGCGCCCAACGTCCCGACGCCGTGGCAGTCCGACGACCCGTCCGGCGTCCGCATCCGTGATGTCCGGGTAATCCTGACCGCCCCGGACGGTATCCGGCTGGTCGTCGTCAAGATCGAGACCTCGGAGCCCGGTCTCTACGGCCTCGGCTGCGCGACCTTCACCCAGCGACCCCTCGTGGTGAAGACGGCCATCGAGGAGTACCTGCGGCCCTTTCTCATCGGGCGGGACGTCGACGACATCGAGGACATCTGGCAGACCTCGTTCGTCAGTTCCTACTGGCGCAGCGGCCCGGTCCTGCACAACGCCATGTCGGGCGTCGATCAGGCCCTCTGGGATATCAAGGGCAAACGCGCCGGGATGCCGGTCTACCAGCTGATGGGCGGCAAGGTCCGGAAGGCGGCCCCCTGCTACGCCCACGCGAGCGGGTCCAGTTTCGAGCAGGTCGCCGAGCAGGTCCGGGTCCTGATGGGACAGGGGTTCCGGCACGTCCGGGCCCAGGTCGCGATCGAGGGCATGTCGACCTACGGTGCGGCCACTCCGAAGGACGGTTCGCCCCGGAGTGCCTATCATCTCCGGCCGGCGCAGGAACCGTGGGAGCCGACGGTGTACTGCCGGACAGTCCCACGGCTGTTCGACCACCTCAGGACCGAACTCGGTGACGCGGTCGAACTGCTCCATGACATCCACGAGCGCGTCCCACCGATCCAGGCGATCGGTCTGGCCAAGGAGCTGGAGCGATTCAACCTGTTCTTCCTGGAAGACCCGTTCTCGCCGGAGAACAACGGCTACTTCCCCCTGCTCCGCCAGCAGACCGCGATCCCGATCGCGATGGGCGAGCTCTATGTCAACCAGGCCGAGTACGTCGATCTCATCAAGGACCGGATGATTGACTTCATCCGCGTCCACATCTCCGACATCGGCGGTCTGACGCCGGCCCGGAAGCTGGCCGCGTTCTGCGAGTTCTTCGGCGTCCGCACCGCCTGGCACGGCCCCGGTGACGTCTCACCCGTCGGGCACAGCGCCAACCTCCAGCTCGACCTCTGCGTGCCCAACTTCGGGATCCAGGAGCTGGCGTCCTTCCCCGAGCGCACGCGGGCCGTCTTCCCCGGGTGCCCCGAGGTCCGCGACGGGATGCTCTGGTCCAACGAGCAGCCCGGCCTCGGGATCGACGTCGACGAGACGGAGGCGGCGAAGTACCCGTTCCCGGACCACGTCCTCAACGGCGCGTGGCCCCCGGTCCGCCGGCTGGACGGTACGGTCATCACCCCCTGACCGATAGAACGCGTCGATCCGGTCCATCCAGGGAGTTCCATTCATGCTACTGGCCGAGTTCCTTCCGCCCCGTCCCTCCCCGCTCTGGACGATGGCGAATCAACTGGGCGTCACCCACGCGGTCTCGTCGGTGCCGGGCTACCGTCGGGGTGACCCGGAGACCGGGCCGACTCTCGCCGCCCTCCAGGAGCAGAAGCAGCGCTTCGCCGACCACGGCATCGATCTGATGGTCCTCGAGACGGCGTTCCCGATGCTGCAGGACACCAAGATCGCGAAGGCCGGACCGACCCAGGACCGGGAGATCCAGGAGGCTCAACAACTCGTCCGCGACATGGGTGAGGCCGGGGTCACGGTCGCGTGCTGGAACTGGATGGCGGTGTTCAACTGGACCCGGACGGCGCTCGACCAGGAGACGCGTGGCGGTGCCCGGGTAACGGCCTACAACCACGAGGTCATGGCGAAGGAACCACCCGCCGTCGAGACGCCGATCTCCGAGGCACAGCTCTGGGAAGGCATGCACCGCTTCCTGGAGGCGATCGTCCCCGTTGCGGAGTCGGCCGGCGTCACCCTGGCCCTGCACCCTGACGACCCGCCCATCTCACCGATCCGGGACGTCAGCCGGATCCTGACCTCACCGGACGCGCTCCAGCGGGTGCTCGACATGGTCCCGAGCCCGGCCAACCAGCTCACCTTCTGCCAGGGGACGATCGCGACGATGGGCGCCGACGTGCCGGCCGAGATCCGCCGCTTCGGCGGCCAGGGCAAGATCGGCTTCGTCCACTTCCGCGATGTCCGGGGGACGCCGGCTGACTTCGCCGAGACCTTCCATGACGACGGCCAGACGGACATGGCGGCGGCCATGGACGCCTACTACGAGACCGGCTTCGCTGGCCCAGTGCGCCCGGATCACGTCCCGACCATGGCGGGCGAGGCCCTGAAGGAGCCCGGCTACGACATGATGGGCCGGCTCTACGCCATCGGGTATGTCCGGGGTCTCCAGCAGGCCACCGCCCGTCGCTATCAGGCCACCCAGTGAGAGTGATGGTCACCGGCGGCGGCGGGCGCGTCGGGCAGTTCACCGTGGTCGACCTGCTCGCCGCCGGTCACGAGGTCGTCCTGTCGGATCAGCGACCGCCGGTCATCTCGCCAGAACTGGACCCAGGCGTGCTCGGGAGGGCGACCTTCCGGCAGGCCGACCTGACCGTCGCCGGCGAGGCGATCTGGGCGATGCGTGGCTGCGACGCCGTCGTCCACCTGGGCGCGATCCCGTCGCCCCGCGCGATCCCCGATTCGACCGTGTTCGGGAACAACGTCATGGGGACCTACAACGTCCTCCAGGCTGCGGAAACGCTCCAGATCCGACGAGTTGCGATGGCCAGCAGCATCTCGGCCTACGGCACCGCCTGGTCGGACGAGCCGCTCCTGTTCGACTACGCCCCGGTCGACGAGGCGCACCCGATGCGCAACGCTGACCCCTATGGACTGTCCAAGGAGGTCAACGAACTGACGGCGGAGATGTTCCACCGCCGGACCGGGATGCAGATCGTCTCGCTGCGCTACAGCTACGTCGGGACGCCGGCCGAGATCCGGACCCGGCGTGCGACCTACGACCTCGATCACGCTGACAACGCCAAGACGCTCTGGTCGTACGTCGATGTCCGCGACGCCGCCCGGGCCAACCGGCTGGCGATCGAGGCGGATGAAGTCGGTTGCGTCCCGCTGATCATCACGGCGGCCGACACGATGGCGGACCGAACGACCGAGGAGCTGCTCCGGGAATACGTGCCGGGCCTCGTCATCCGGCGGCCGATCCCGGGTCACTCCACGGCGTTCGACCTCTCCACCGCCCGGGACGTCATCGGCTGGGAGCCGGTGTACTCGTGGCGTCAGCCGGAGTACTGAGACCGGGGCGGGCCGGCACCCGGTGGTTCGGTCCATCCATCCGCTACCAATTGGTCTTCTGACCATCGCGGCGGTACCAGTGGGGCGCGTTCCACATCGCGAACGGGTGCCCGGCGGCGGCGGCCTCGTCGAACTCAACGCCCAGTCCCGGGCCGGT
>CADCWK010000300.1 GCA_902806375.1 uncultured Thermomicrobiales bacterium | reverse complement strand
CAATACCCCCATGGGCACCTACCGTGAACTGGCCGCGCTTCGGGCGGGCGGGACGCTGGACGCATCCGGGCTGCGGGTCTTCCAACTGGACGAATACGTCGGCGTCCATGAGGACGACGACCGGTCGCTCTGGAGCTGGACGCTGCGCTCCTTCATCGGACCGCTCGGTATCCCGCTCGCCAATGCCCACCGGCTACCGACCGATGCGGCCGACCCGGTCGCCGCCTGCCGGGCGTTCGATGCGGCGATCACGGCCGCCGGCGGCGTCGACCTGACTATCCTGGGACTCGGCCCCAACGGTCACCTCGGCTACAACGAGCCCCCGACGGTCGCCGACGCTCCGACCCGGACGGTCCACCTCACCCCGGAGAGCGTCACCAGCGGCGCCGTCTACTGGGGCAGCGAGGACCGTGTCCCCCGGACGGCGCTGACGGCCGGGATGCCGCACCTGCTCGGCGCCCGCCGGATCGTCCTGCTCGTCTCCGGCGCGGCCAAGCGCGAGATCCTCGACCGGACGCTCAACGGTCCGGTGACCCCCGATGTCCCAGCCTCATTCCTCCAGGACAGCGCCAACGTCACGCTGATCTGCGACCGCGCCGCCGTCTCCGGCTGACGGCCCGTTCCCGTTTCCTGCGGCTCGCGTACCGTTACAACGCTGGCATCTCGGAGACCGCCTGACACTACCGCTGCAGGGGGTGAGAACGACGTCCTGCCCGGACCCGGTGCGGCCAGAACCGGCATCCTGACGGTGCTGGAGCCCGCCGACTGTTCCGCGGCTGAAACCCGGCAGCCGAGCGTGGCGTCAATCCACTGAGGAAGCGGCGACTGCGCCGGCTTCCACGGGATGACCTCTCCTCTACCGCACGGAGTTTCCCCTGATGTCTCGACGATCGACCTCGCTGGGCCTGCTCGCGGCAGCATGCCTCACGCTTGCCAGCACTCTGTCGGCTGCCGCCTTCCCGATCGAACTCCCTCCCAAGCCAAGGCCTACCCTGGCCGCCACGCAGACTGTCCTGGGCGGCGATGACCTGGCCGCCCTCGCCCTCTCCCCGGACGGTTCCACCTTCGCTGCCTGGGACCTCTCCGGCGACGGAGCGATCTGTGCCATGTCACTGGATACGGGACCAGATCCGGACTGCGTCCCATTCCGGGCCGCGATCGCGCTGGACTCGGTCCGCTGGTCGCCCGATGGCACCCGGTTCGTCTTCACCGAGGACGCCACCCGCCAGTTGCTGGAATCCGACATCTGGCTATTCGACGTCTCGACCGGAGAGTTGACCAACCTCACCGACGACGGTGATGAGGGGAGCATGCTCAGGGACCGGGACGAGACCGACCAGGCAATGGTGGACATTGCCCCAGCATGGTCGCCGGATGGCACGCAGATCGTCTTCTCCCGCAGCCGCTCGATCGACAGCGGCGTGGAGGAGAACGCGTTGTACCGGCTCCCGGCCGACGGGAGTGGCCCGGCTGAGGAAATCGCGGTCGTCTCCGGGACACCGCTCGCAGCCTATGGCGGCATCCACTGGCCCGAGGACGACCGGATCCTCTACACCGTCGCGGCACCGGGCGGCGCCCCGGAGGACGGGATCTGGGCGATCGATCCGGACGGTGACCGGCCCGAACGCCTGATCGAGCCCTCACGTGACGAGGAAGCCTTTCCGCTGCTCCTGCTCGATGTGGCGGCCGATGGCAGCGGGATCATCGTGGACCGGCTGGCACGGCAGACCATCGACGTTCCACCACGGACGGCGTACTTCCTGGCTGACTTCGAGACAGGGGATCTCAGGCCGCTGGACTTCGGGGCCAGCGAGATGACGGTCGATGACATCTTCGCGACAGGGAGCGACATCCCGCTCCACATCACCGCCGTCGGACTCTCCCCGGACGGGCAGTCGCTGGCGATGTCCATCGTGCTCGCCGACCAGTCGCGGGAGATCCGGCTGCTGGATCTCGAGTCGGGCGACTACACCGTCGCCGTCGAACACGAGCACGTGCTCGGACAGACTGACCAGCGCCCGGGCATCGACTGGAGCACGGGAGACCGGCTGATGGCATCCAGCGCGGGACGGACCGCAGTGCTGTTCGAGTTGACCCCGGCGGACTAGTGCGCCTGACCGCCACGCCGCACTCCCCTGGGGAATGCAGGGTGGCGGTCAGGCGACGATCTCTCGACGGCCAGCATCCGCGAGGTGCTCGCCTCGCTCCATGATCTCTCTCAGGTGGCCAACCGCCTGCCAGATGTCGTGATCGCTCGTGTAGAGCGGGATCGGGACCAGGCGGACGACGTCCGGTGGGCGGAAGTCCGGGATCACGCCCCACCGCTTGAGCGCACGGGCTACCCCCGAACTCACGTCATGCTCGACCACGATGTGGCCGCCGCGCCGCGCCGGCTCGGAAGGCGTCCCGATGCGGTAGCCGTATGGGTCGCCAGTCAGCCAGGTCGTCACAAGCAACTCGACCAGGCATTGGGTCAGGGCGAGGGACTTCTCCGAAGCCGATCCATCCCCGACTCCGCCACGCTCCGGAGCGAGCCGGCCAGTGGTGAGGTGGTGGGGAGCGCGGCGACGGACGCGGGCGACGAAAGACGAGTGACGGCGGGTGCGGACACTGTCCTCCCCGGTCTCAATGTGCCGACAATCCATGGGCACTGGCAGCCAACGCCCCGGTGACGGAGATGAGGAATCCTCTTCTCCAGCCTGACCTGTAACAGGTAGTCGTTGAAGACCCCAGGCTGGGGTACCGCTGAGAGCGTCCTGCTCGTCTCCGGCGCCGCCAAGCGCGACATCCTCGACCGGGACCCGCAACGGCCCCGTCACCCCGGACGTGCCGGCCTCGTTCCTCCAGGACAGCGCCAACGTCCCCCTGATCTGCGACCGCGCCGCAGTCTCTGGCTGACGGGTTGTGCCCGGATATTTCCGGCTCGCGGCGACCACGTCGCAGGGGCGTCCCGTCGCGGTCGTCCTCCCGCCGCGGGAGCCAACGTCCCGCAGGGCGACACCAGACGCATCGGGATCGACATGCTTCCTCCACTCCACTGTGGCTCACGTCGCGTGGTTGGCAGGACTCCCCTGCCTGGCATCGCCCATGCCTCTCCTCCCAGGACACCTGCCCGCCCCGGCAGCGACCGACCACCAGGAGGACGTATCGACATGGCGAAGACGGACCAGACGCACGATGATACCCACACCCGTGATGAGTTCCATGACCTCGTCAACATGACCCCGAAGCAACTCGAGCAGTGGCTGGACACTGACGAGAGCAAGGCGGTCGGGCAGAAGAAGGACGGGGACAGCGAATCGACCGGCCACCACATGGGCCGGGAGATCGTCGAGATTCTGCACAAGAAGACGAGCGACTACGACGACGAAGACATGGCGCGGATGCGCAAGGTCAGCGGCTACATCAAGCGCCACACCGCCCAGCGCCCCGACGGCGACGTCGAGGAGACGCCGTGGCGCTACAGCCTCATGAATTGGGGACACGACCCGCTCAAGAAGTAGCCCGAACCTGCCACCGCCCCGTTCGGGAGGGCATGAATCAACTGGTCATCGCAGCCAGCGACCACGTGGTCGCTGGCTGCTGAGAATTG
>CADCWK010000299.1 GCA_902806375.1 uncultured Thermomicrobiales bacterium | reverse complement strand
GGCGCGGGGGAGGTTGGACCGGCCGACGATCAGGATGACGAGGATGTGCCAGCGCGCGCAGAGCAGGGCCAGACCGGCGAGGAACAGCAGCGCGGCCGTCACGATCTGACTGGCGTCGGCCCGCCGGACCGTCGCCCTGACCTCGCCCAGCGACCCGCGCGACCAGAGGACCAGCAGGGCGAGGAGGATGGCGCCGAGGAAGATCAGGGGGGCCGGGACCCGGCCGACGATCCGACGGAACCGGAGGAGCGGAGCGACCAGGCGCTGGACGGATGGGGAGAGCGCCGGACCGGCGACCGGTTCGCCGGCGGGATCAAGGCTCGACGACATGGCGGGACGCCCTCGCGCTACGGACTGGCGACGGCATCCATCGTCATCGACTCCACGCCAGCGGGCGCTTTGGCGGCGACGCGGACCTCGTTGACGCCCAGACCGACCGATGCCTGGACCTGGTGGTGCAACTGCGAGCGCGGCGCGTTGGAGCCGTGGGTCAGGAACTCCCCGAGCAACCCCAGGCCGAAGAACTGGGTGCCGATCACGATCAGCAGGACCGACAGCAGCAGGGCCGGCCGGTTGCCGATCGACGAGTCCGTCAGGATCTTGTCGGCCGACAGCCAGAGCCCGAGCATCACACCCATGGCGATCCCGATCAGGCCGGGTAGGCCGAACAGGTGCATCGGCCGCTGCCGGTACTGGGTCAGGAAGGTGACGGTCATCAGGTCGAGGAACCCCTTGACCAGCCGCGACCAGCCGTACTTGGACTGCCCCCATGTCCGGGGGTGATGCTTGACCGGTAGCTCCCCGACGCGGAACCCCTCGGCCGAGGCGAGGACCGGCGTGAACCGGTGCAACTCGCCGTAGAGCCGGAGATTCTTCGCGGCCTCGCGGCGGTAGGCCTTGAACCCGCAGTTGAAGTCGTGCAGCGGTACACCCGACGCGCGGCGAACGGTCCAGTTGAAGATCTTGCTGGGGAAGGTCTTGCCGAGGGGGTCCTTGCGGCGCTGCTTCCAGCCGGAGACGAGGTCATAGCCCTCGTCCAGTCTGGTGAGGAAGTGGGGCAGTTCGTCCGGGTCGTCCTGGAGGTCGCCGTCCATCGTGATGATGACGTCGCCACGCGCCACCGCGAAGCCATTGGCGAGCGCTTCGGCCTTGCCGAAGTTGCGTCGATGCCGCAGGCCGATCACCCGCTGGTCCCCACGGTTGAGGTCGGTGATCGTCGCCCACGTCCCGTCGGTCGATCCATCGTCGATGATGATGATCTCGTAGGGCATGCCCTGGGCGTCGAGGACGGTCGTCAGCCGCTCGTGGAGGACGGGCAGATTGCCCTCCTCGTTGTGGCACGGGACAACGACCGTGATGGATTCGATCGCCGGAGACGTGTCGGCCAGCCGGCTGGGGGTGACGCTGGACCGGGCCGACGTGTCGGTCACCCCGACCCGGCCGTTGGCAACGACGTGCCCGTTGGACGCGGCTCGCTGCCGACCCGACCCAACTGCCACGGCCGCGCTCGGCTTGCTCTCCGCCAAGGGACGTTCTCCCGCTCATCGCTCGCTTTGGACGTCACACTACCGGGTGACTATACGGGGCGGCGCCGATCCGGCGCAACGCGCCTCCGGGTACGCCGGCCGGAGGGAAAGGCGGGACCGACGACGGACAACCCGCGCCCGTCGTCGGACCCCTCACCGTCCCGCTCACGTGTGCGACGCCGGCGTCAGACTGCGCTCCCGACGGCGTCGAAGGCCACGCCGAACGCCGCGACCGTCCGGTCGATGTCCTCGTCGGTGTGCGCGGCGGAGAGGAACAGGAGCTCGAACTGTGATGGCGCGATGTAGACGCCCTGGCTCAGGAGGCGGTGGAAGACGGCCGCGTAGGCCGCGGTGTCGCTGCGCCGGGCGTCGTCGTAGTTCCGGACGGGCGCCGGGTTCATGAAGAAGCCGCCCATCGCCCCCGCCCGTGCGGTCTGCACGTCCACCCCCGCGTCTCGGGCCGCCGTATCGATACCGTCGATCAGTCTGTCGGTGAGCCGGACGATGTCGTCGAAGACACCGGGCCGGCCGAGCACGTCCAGTGTCGCCCGGCCGGCCGCCGTCGCGACCGGGTTCCCCGAGAGCGTCCCGCCCTGGTACATCGCCCCGACCGGCGCGACGTGGCGCATGATCGACTCCGGTCCCGCGTAGGCCGCCAGCGGGAAGCCGCCGCCGACGACCTTCCCCAGGGTGACGAGGTCGGCCGTGATACCGGACCAGGCGCTGGCCCCGCCCGGAGCGACGCGGAAACCGGTCATGACCTCGTCGAAGATCAGGAGAGTCCCGTGCTCCCGCGTGAGGTCACGGAGGCCGGCGAGGAAGCCGTCCTCGGGCAGGACCATGCCCATGTTGCCGGCGATGGGTTCCACGATCACGGCCGCGATCTGCTCCGGGTAGCTGGCGAACAGGTCGGCTACGGCGGTCAGGTCGTTGAACGGGGCGACCAGGGTGTCGGCGGTCGCGCCCCGCGGGACGCCCGGGCTGTCCGGCAGACCGAAGGTCGCGACGCCGCTGCCCGCCTGGACGAGGAGCAGATCGGCGTGACCGTGGTAACAGCCGGCGAACTTGACGATCCGGTCCCGCCCCGTGGCCGCCCGCGCCAGCCGGAGGGCGCTCATCGTCGCCTCGGTCCCCGAGGAGACGAGCCGGACCTGCTCGGCGCCGGGCACGAGGGCCACGATCCGCTCGGCGAGGGCCGTCTCGCCGCGGGTCGGCGCTCCGAAGCTGGTCCCGTTCCGCGCGGCCTCGACGACAGCCTCGATCACCTCGGGGTGGGCATGGCCGAGGATCATCGGTCCCCATGACAGGACATAATCCAGGTAGGTATTGCCGTCGAGATCGGACAGGTGGGCACCGGTGGCGTGGTCGACGAAGACCGGTGTGCCGCCGACGCCCCGGAAGGCGCGGACCGGGCTGTTGACGCCACCGGGAATCACGGCGCGGGCGGCGTCGAACGCCTCGGCGGATCGCGGCAGTGCCCGGATGGCCGGCGGAGGAACGGTCGTGGTCATCGGGAGCGACCTCTCATGGGTAGAGCCTGTAGAAAAGCGTCATGTCCGGGTCCGACAGGGACAACTTGCCCTGCCGGGAATCGCCCGCTCGCGGAGAGGAGGCGTACCTCGTCCGGGGACGATGACAGGGGACGACGGACCGGGGAGGCGGGACGCGTCGACCGCGCCGAGGCACGTCGCGGGACGGTCACCCTACCGTGCGACCTGCCCGGCGGGGCGCGACCGGGCCGGACAATGATCGACACCGGATCGTGGGGATGGCTCCATCGACACGGAGACCGAGCCGGCCTCACCAGGCGATTCGAGACCGAACAGGCGGCTGAGCGTCGCGGCGTCGGCCACCCGCTGGTCATTGTCGACCCGGTTGAGCGAGGCCGTCGGTGGGTGCAGCAGCTTGTTGGTCAACCCGTGGGCGAGGGCCGTGACGACCTGGCGGTCGCGCTCGGAGAGGTGCCCCAGCCGACCGAGCGCGCGAGCGACTTCCTGCTCCCGGATGGCGTCCGCCCTCGCCCGCAGCGCGGCGATGGTGGGGGAGACCCGCCGGGCGTCCATCCA
>CADCWK010000298.1 GCA_902806375.1 uncultured Thermomicrobiales bacterium | reverse complement strand
GCGGCCCGATCGCAGATCAAGGACAACGTATGGCGCGGATGGTCAATTGTGTCAAGCTCGGCCGTGAGCTTCCCGGTCTCGAGAAGCCGCCGTTCCCCGGCGCGTTCGGCCAGCGCATCTACGAGCACGTCTCGGCCGAGGCCTACGCGGAGTGGAAGCCCCAGCTGACGATCCTCATCAACCACTATGGCCTCAACCCGGCCGACCCGGAAGCCCGCCAGACCCTGCGCGAGCAGCAGGAAGCCTTCTTCTTCGGCGCCAGTGAGCGCCCGGCCGACCAGAACCTGGTTCCGGAAGACGTCCGCCAGACCTGATCGCGGGGCTGACCCTCTCGATCACCGGACAGCGAAGCGGGAGTGCCGTGATCGGCACTCCCGCTTCGCTGTCCGGGACCTGGGACGTTCTACGAATCCCGGCGGTGTGAGCCTGCCTGGCCGTCGCCCTCGGAGTCATCCGTGCTCCCGGTGCCGACGTCCGGGAGATCGTCGATCGCGGACGGATGGAGCTCGGGGTTGACCTCGATCTCCGCCTCGTCGGTCGAGTCGCCGGGTTCGGGCTGCTGGACGTCGGGGCCGCGCGACACCTCGTGCTTGTCGTCGTGTGACATCTGCGGATCTCCTGCTGTGCCGGACGTCGAGCCCATGGCGGGCTGCGTCTGCGTCTGCCTGTTCACGATCGGTTCCATCGTCATTCCGGGATCGTCGCGTCCCCCTGCCGGACCGACTGTCCTCAGGTCAACCGATCCGGACCCCCTCCTCGGGGAAGCGGTAGTGGCGCGGGCGCTGGCGATTCTGCAGGATGTACGCGAACGAGAGCGGTCCGATCCGCCCGATGAACATCGCGATGACCAGGATCACCTTGCCGGCATCGGACAGCTCCGGCGTCATGCCGGCCGACAGCCCGACCGTCGCGAGGGCGCTCATCGATTCGAACATCAGGGCGGCCGTCGAGAATGGCTGGCCCAGGATCGCGTCCTCCGAGATGACCAGGGCCACGGTGATCACGAAGTAGACCATCAGGAACAGGGCGACGATGCCCATGGCCCGCAGGACGAGCGCGGTGGCGATGCGCCGGCCGAAGATCTGCGCCTCGGGCCGGCCGCGCAGCGCCGAGTACGCGGCGACCGAGACGACACCGGTCGTGTTCAGCGTGATGCCCCCCGCGGCCGAGCCGGATGCTCCGCCGATGGCCATCACCCCGATCCAGACGAGCAGGGTGACCGTCGTGGCGTCGGCGAAGTTCACGGTCGCGTACCCGGCCGTCCGGGCCGCCACGCTCTGGAAGAGCGCGCCCATCGGCCGCGCCTAGACGGGCGTGTTGACCAGCGAGGCGTTCCATTCGGCGACCAGGAAGACGGTGGCGCCGCCCCCCAGGACGATGGCGTTGAGCGCGAGGACGAGCTTGGTGTCCAGGGCGAGCAGCCGCCACCGCCGGCGCTTCCACAGGTCGTGAAAGACGAAATACGACAGCGACCCGGCCTGGATGAGCGTCGCGATCACGACGTTGACGAGGATGGCGTCGTCATAGGCGATCAGTGAACTGAAATCGCCGCTCAGATCGAACCCGTCGTTGCAGAAGGAACAGACCGAGTAGAAGATGCCGAACCAGAGAGCGGTCAGGAAGGGCATGTCGGCCGCGAGCCAGAAGTGCCCGGTCAGGAGGGTAGCGCCGATCGCTTCGACCACCACGATGAAGCGGGCCACCCGGCCCGAGAGTTCCAGCGCTTCGCCGACGGTCAGGGTCGGTGCCCCGTCCCGGAGCAGCAGCGTGTCGCGCAGGGTGCTGCCCCGGCCGAGCACGCGGAGCACCAGGCTGGCGCCGACCATGAACCCGATACCTCCGATCTGGGTCAGCAGCAGGATCACCAGCTCACCGAAGAAGGTCCAGTGGGTCGCCGTATCGACCGTGGCCATTCCGGTCACAGAGGACGCGGACATCGACAGGAACAGGGCATCGACGATGCCGGTCTCCTGTCCGGTCGCGGTCGCCCAGGGCAACATCAGCAGGACGGTCCCGACGGCGATCAACACCAGGAACGCCAGGGCGAACACCCGGGCATGGACCAGGGGGTTCGGGTTGACCGATCGCCTGACGGGCGGTGGGCAGTCGATCACGCGGGTCTCGCGCACCCGTCGCCGGATCACCTGCCGGCCCGGACGATGTGGCTGCACTGGCACCTCGTGAATGCCCTCGTCGTCCCGGGAGCCGTGGGGCGGGACCGTGACCTGCAACGACGTGACGACGGATGGATCCACGACCGGGAGATGATAGCCGCCGTTGTCCGCCCCGGCGATGATTCACCGTGGACCCCCACCGGCCGTCCTGCGTGCCATCCCGCAAGCCTTCCGGGTCGTCCGGGACCTGCGCCATCGCCCCTGGGCCGGGTCGATCTCCGCCCGGCAGGGACGGCCATGACCATCGGCCCTTGAGCGACCCCTGCGCCCGCCCCAACCCGATGACGGCGGGCGCAGGGGTCGGCTGGGGTACACTCCTTATGTCCCGTACGTGCTTTACCCGGTTGGCGTCTCGCTGCCCGGCTCAGGAGTCCCTGCCGTGGCCGCCTCCCTTGTTCCCTCCACCAGCCCGTTCGCCGGAACCAGCCCCACCGACACGCCGACCGGAGAACCCTCCTGCCCGTGGGACGCCCCGGCGGCTGTCGCCGACCCTGCCAGGGACGAGGCCGTCACGGCGCTCCTGTCCGAGGAGAGGATCGGTCCACGGGACGGCGCCGGACGGACGATGGTGGTCGCGATGAGCGGCGGCGTCGACAGCGCCGTCACCGCGCTGGTCATGCGGGAGCGGGGCTACCGCGTGATCGGGATGAACCTCCGCCTGTTCTCCCCGGATGACCCTGACCACCGCGCCAACCCCTGCTGTGGCCTGCCCGCCCTCAGCGACGCCCGGCGGACCTCGGCCCGGATCGGCATCCCGTTCTACGCGCTGGACATGGAGACCGAGTTCGCCGAGAGCGTGATCGACCGCTTCGTCGACGAGTACGTCCAGGGCCGGACGCCGAACCCCTGCCTGGAGTGCAACCGGCACGTCAAGTTCCGCCACCTCGTCACCCGATCAAGGGAGCTCGGCGCCGACGGCCTCGCCACCGGCCACTACGCCCGGATCGTTCCCGGTGACGCGACCGCCCCGGCCGGCGCCCCGGAGGCACGACACCGCCTGCTCCGGGCCGTCGATGGCCGGAAAGACCAGAGTTATGTCCTCTACACGCTCGACCAGGACCAGCTGGGCTATATCCGCTTCCCCCTCGGCAACCTGACCAAGCCCGAGGTCCGGACGCTCGCCCGCGCCTTCGGCCTGCCCGTCGCCGACAAGAAGGAGAGCCAGGAGATCTGCTTCGTCGGCGATCGCTCCTACGCCGAGTTCGTCGCCGAGCGCCGCCCGGACGCCGCACGGCCCGGCGAGATCGTCGACGGGGACGGCGCCGTGATTGGTCAGCACAACGGCCTGCTCCACCACACCGTCGGCCAGCGCCGTGGCCTCGGCATCGCGACCGCCCAGCCGCTCTACGTCCTCGGCCTCGACACCGCCACCAACCGGCTGGTCGTCGGCCCGAAGGTGCTGGCATCGGCCCGCGAGCTGAC
>CADCWK010000297.1 GCA_902806375.1 uncultured Thermomicrobiales bacterium | reverse complement strand
TCGTCCCGGGAGCCACGCCACGGCGGATCACCGACGGCGCCGGGCAGTACGGGCGGCCGTCGTTCTCGCCGGACGGCCGCTGGCTGGCCTTCACCGGGACCGACGACATGGACCTGGAGGCGCCGGACGACGACCTCTGGGTCGTGCTGGCCGGCGGCGGCACGCCCCGGGCGCTGACGGTCGGTTACGACCGCTCGATCGCCAACGGCGCGATCGGCGACACGGCCGGGTTCGGCGGCCAGCCGCCGGTCTGGACACCGGACGGCGGGGCGGTCCTGGTCGTCGTCGGGCGCGACGGCGAGGCCCACGTCCAGCGGATCACCGTGCCGGAGGCCGGGCCGGGCACCGTCACCCCGGTCACCGGCGGCCAGCGTCAGGTCGGCGCCTTCGCGATCGACCCGACCGTCGCGGACGGCTCACGGCTGGCGATCGCGGTCCACGACCCGGTCACGCCGCCGGAGATCCACCTGGTCGAGGCCGGGCGGGACGAGCGGGTGCTGACGCGGTTCAACGAGGGACTGTTCCGGGAACTCGCGCTGAGCCTGCCGGAGGAGCTGTCGGTCACGCACGGTGGCGTCCCGATCCAGAGCTGGCTGATGCGACCGAGCGGGTCGGCCACCGCGCCGGGCGTGAGAGTGCCGGCGGTGCTCGAGATCCACGGCGGGCCGCACACGATGTACGGCTGGGGCTACTTCCACGAGTTCCAGGTGCTGGCCAGCCGGGGCTACGCGGTGATCTTCGCCAACCCGCAGGGCAGCACCGGCTACGAGCAGGCGTTCACCGAGGCGCTGCGTGGCGCCTGGGGCGAGGTCGACCACCCGCAGCAGATGGCGGTCGTCGACGCCGCCATCGCCCACGGCGACCTCGACCCGCAGCGGCTCGGCGTGGCGGGCGGCTCCTACGGCGGCTTCATGACCAACTGGGTGATCGGTCATACGGACCGGTTCCGCGCGGCGGTGACGCAGCGGACGATCTCCAACATGTACTCGATGTACGGGACCGACGATATCGCCCCGATCTCGATGCGGCACGAACTCGGCGGGGCACCATGGGACAGCCCGGAGCTGACCCGGCGCTACATGGAGCTGTCGCCGATCACCTACGTGAGGGACATCACCACGCCGCTGCTGATCCTCCACGCCGAGGAGGATTACCGTTGCCCGATGGAGCAGGCGGAGCAGCTCTACATCGCCCTCAAGCAGCTGGGCCGTGAGGTCGAACTGGTCCGCTTCCCGGACGAGAGCCACGGGCTGACCCGTGGCGGCAAGCCAAAGCACCGGATCGAGCACATGGCACGGCTGGTCGGCTGGTTCGATGCGCACCTGTAGGGGTCAGCGACGGCATTTCTCATGGCGCAGCCGGTTTCGTCCCAGGGCAAGAGATTCCGGGGGTGTCTGAACCGGACGGGACAGGGGTGATGGCATCAAGCCATCGCCCCTGTCCCGTCCGGTCGCTCGTTGGATCTCGGCGTTCGATCAGTCGTCAGGGGCAGGACACCGGCGCCGGGTGGATCCGCGCCAGGCGAGGGCGACTCCCCTGGAGGTCACGACACGTCGACGCTGGCGAGGTTCGTCTTCGTCACTGCCGGGCCACCCTGTGCGCTCGTCCCACGGCCCTTGAACCCCAGGTGGGTGTTGCCAAACGCATCCGGGTACTTCAGGCCGTAGCCAGCCAGCCGGTCAATGCCGATGTGGAACAACCAGATCAGCGCCAGGAGCATCGTGGTCGTGCTGTCCGTCGCCAGCCCGACGATCCCGAGGGCGGTCGGCAGCATCGTCGCGTGGACGGCGTTGTAGGCCATCGCGCCGACCCGCGTCCCGGCGAGGTAGCCGATCGCGGCGAGGTCGGGGACGAGGAACAGGGCGGGGATCCACCACCACGTCCCGTCGAGCTGGGCATAGAGGGCGATCGAGCCGGCCAGCAGGGCCAGCCCTTCGAGGCGAAGCAGGGAGATCGGGCGGTCGAGCAGCATCGGGTTCGCTCCTTGGGAGGAAAGGTCTCGTGGACCAGGGGTTTCAGGTCGTGAGGGGGCCGGAGGGTTGACCGGTGAGAACCGGTGGAGAGCGGTCGGGGTATGTCATCATGCGTGCATGGCGTCCTCTGGGTGGCGGATCGGTTGGCTGGTCGGCCTCATGGTCTGAGGGTACCCGCCGCCGCCCGGGCTGTCGTCCTGTCCCGCCGTGCAACTCCGGAGTTGCGGCCGCGCTGGAGGCGCCGTGGCACTCGATCTCGATGCGTTCGGCGCGATGGTCCGGACGGCGCGCGAGCGGCGGGGCCTGCGGGCGATCGACCTCGCCGTCGCCATGCGCTGGGCGGGAACGGCCCCGGTCTACCGGTACGAGCGTGGCGGCCCGGACGCTCCCCGGCCGGACCCGGACACGATCAACCTGCTCGCCCAGGTCCTCCAACTCGGCTATGCCGACCGGATGACGCTGCTCGGGTTGGCCGGGCACCTCCCGGAGACCGTACCGCTGACGGCGGACGAGGAGGCCCGTCTGCTCGTGGCGCTGCGGCCGGAGCTGGAGCGGCTGCCCGACCCGACGCAGGTGTTCGACTTCCGCGGCCGGATCCTGGCCGTCAACTCCGCGATGTTCCGCGAACTCGGTCACCCCGACGACCTGGGCGATCGCTGGCGGGAACAGGGCGTCACGGTCTTCGACGTCGCCTGGGACCCCGACCTCGGTCTCGCCGACCGGCTCGTGGACCCGGTGGCGGCCCGCCGCTTCCAGGTGCTGCGCTTCATCCTGTACAACCAGCTCCGTCGTCACGAGACCTGGTACCGGGAGCTGCCGGACCGGTTCGCCCACTATCCCGGCTTCGTCGAGCTGTGGCGGGCGATGTCGGAACGCGTCGCCGATGAGGACGGCGGCGTCGGGTTGATCCCGGTCGTCCACGCCCCACTCGAGATCCGGCTGCCAGGGGGAGGCACGGCGCGCTACGACGTCGCCCAGCGTGCCGTCCATGGGGTGGCCGGTCTGGTCGCGCTGCTGGTGATGTCCCCGGATCGGTCCAGGTAGCGATCGATCCCGCCGGGAGCCGTCGCGCCGGTTGGGGACGGCGTCCGTGTTGGCGGAGGGCATCGCGGGTACACTCTGCGATCGTGAACAGACCACCTCGTCGCCCGCCATCCCGACGCCCGAACGCCGTGCCGCCCATCTGGTGGGCCGCTGGGCTCGGCGTGCTCGTCCTGGTGCTGATCGTCGTCGGCTGGAGCGTCCAGCGCGGGGACGGCGGAGACGCCGCGCCCGATGTCGCCGTCGATGGCGGCCCGACGGCGACAGCCATCGTCGAACCGGGTCCGCAGGAGGGGGCGATGCCCGCCGCCGGTGACGGGACGCCGGGAGCCGTCTCAGTCGGCGGCACGACGATCGGACAGATCATCTGGTCGAACGCCGTCGACCCGGCCACCCAGGCTCCGGCCGAGCCGCTCGAGAGCATCCCTGACGACAGCGCCGAGATCTATGCCGCCCTGCCGCTGACGAGCGTCGCCGCCGGGGCGACGATCGCGGCGACGTGGACCTACAACGGCGAGCCGCTGGAGACGCTGACCTCATCCGTCACCGCGACGGAGGCGGCGACCGATACCTGGGTCGCCTTCCGG
>CADCWK010000296.1 GCA_902806375.1 uncultured Thermomicrobiales bacterium | reverse complement strand
CGGGATCTGCGTGATCGCCCATCCGGGCCGGCCCGACGCCGTCGGGATCCTGACCGAGCCGGATCTGGATCGCCTGCTGGAGACGGTCCCGGTCGACGGGATCGAGGCGCATTACCGCTCCTATACGGACCAGCAGACCGTCTTCTACCGGGAGATGGCCGCCAACCGCAGCCTGCTGGTCTCCTGCGGCAGCGACAGCCACGCCCCGCGCCAGCCGGTCGACCCGCGCCCGTGGCGGGCGGCCTGGTGCGCCGATCTCCTCCGGCGGCTCGGCGTGTCGGTGACGCCGGCGCCGTCCGGCGTCCCGGCCTGGGCGCCCGGGCAGGATCCGATGGCCGCCCTCCCCCGGACCGCGACCGACGTCGCCGCCGCCGCCGCCCGCTCGGCCGCCGACGCCGCCAAGGCCGCCGCCGAGGCCGCCCAGAAAGCCGCCGAAGTCGCGACGGCTGCGGCTACGGCCGTCATGGACGCGATCAAGCGCTTCGAGGAATCGCGCGTGCGTAACGATCTGGACTAGCGAGAATGCCGGTTGCCCGTTCGCCACGTCGATCGGGTGGCGTTCCTTGCGGTCGCGGGAAAGACCCGCTAGCCTTCACCGGTATGCGCGGTCGCTCCGGATTCGACGCGGGATCCGGTGGGGTGCGCAGGAGCCACGGGGCTCGGCGTCAGGGAGCGTAGCCGTCATGCCTGTCCAGATCCTGGCCGTCTCCGACGTGATCGACCAGCGGATCCACAGTTCATCCCTCGCCGAGCGGATGCCGGACGTGGATCTGGCCGTGTCATGCGGCGACCTGCCCGGACGGTATCTGGAGTTCATCGTCGACGCGATCAACCGGCCGCTCTACTACGTGCTCGGAAACCACGCCGAGGAGATCCAGCGCGACCGCGACGGGCGTCCACGCGGGCCGCAGGGCTGCATCGACCTCGGCGGGCGGGTCATGCGGGACGTACGGACGGGACTGATCCTCGCCGGGCTGCCGGGCTCCCCCAAGTACAACGACAGCGAGCCGGAGCAGTACTCCGAACTGGAGATGTCGTACAAGATCGCCAGGATGACTCCCCGCCTGCTCTGGAACCAGCGCCGCTACGGCCGGGCGCTCGACGTCCTCATAACCCATTCCCCGCCGCTGGGGCTGGGCGACCGCGAGGACGAGGCGCACCGCGGCTTCCGGGCAATCCGGACCTTCCTCGACCGGTTCAAGCCGGCCTATCACCTCCATGGTCACGTCCATCTCTACGACCGCTCGAAGTCGCCCGTCCTCTGTTACGGCGAGACGACGATCGTCAACGTCTATCCCTATCAGGCCCTGGAGATCGACGTGCCGGTCGTCGAACGAGACCGGGTCGCCCCCACGGCCCCGTCCCGGTCCGCGCTGACCGGCGGCTCCGAGACGAACACGACGCCCGGAGGCAGCTTCAGTCCGCTCCGCGTCGAGGGCGGCGGTCGGTATTCCGGGCCGTTGGTCGCGTTCGAATCGACCACCGAGATCGTCAACGAGCGGGGGCGGGCGATCGTCCAGGAGCGCGTGACGGCTGGGTCCGCGCGTCGCTGATCGCCATGCGGCGGCCGACGCCCGCGATGGCGCGGTCACCATCCGGATCGCCTGTGAACCGATGGTCCCGTGGGGCAGGACGGCGCAGTCCCTCGCGGGGACACCCGACGTTGTCCGGTCTATCCGGGCACGCTATCGTTGTGAACGATGCTGACAGCGGACGATGCCCCGGGCGCGTGGCCGGGGAGGGGCGACCATGGCTGACGACCGGGTAGATCAGGACTTTGATCGCGCCCGCCAGCGGGCGTTCCTCCACGATGTCGTCGCGACAGTCCGGCGCCAGCCCAATGACCTGGTCTCCTTCCATGACATCCGCCAGCGGGTCTCGCCCGAGCGCGAGAGCTACCGCGGCCTCCAGATCGTCCCGATCAACCAGATCGTCGGGAGCATGGACCGGTTCCAGGATTTCGACCGCGCCTTCCTGCCACGCCAGCGCCACACCGCCCGGCGCTGGAAGAGCGTCGACAAGGCGTTCTACGACGATGTCACGCTGCCGCCGATCCAGCTCTACAAGGTCGGGGACATCTATTTCGTCAAGGACGGCAACCACCGGGTCTCGGTCGCTCGGCAGCGCGGCGGCGACTACATCGACGCAGAGGTCATCGAGGGCCACATCCGTGTCCCGCTCACGGCCTCGATGTCGCCCCAGGAACTCTTGCTCCAGGTCGAGTACGCCGAGTTCCTCCGCCAGACGGACATCGACCGCAGCCGGCCCGACCACGACATCCGTCCGACCGCACTGGGTCGCTACGACGAGATCCTGGAGCACATCCGGGGGCACCAGGCCTGGCTCACGTCCATCTGGCACCGGCCCGCGTCGATGGCCGAGGCCGTCGTCGACTGGTACGACCACATCTACCTGCCGATCGTCCGGGTCGTGGCCCGGCGCGGCGTGCTGGACCGGTTCCCCTCCCGGACGGATGCCGATGTCTACCTCTGGGTGATGCGCCACCGGGGGGAGCTGGAGCATCGTGTCGGCCAGGACGTCGGGCCCCTGGCCGCCGCCGAGGACTACGCCAATGAGGTCGTGGAGCACAGCGGGCCCGTGAACCGGCTGGTCGATGGCACGCGGAGTCTCCTGCGCCGCTTCGTGCCGGACCTCGCACCGGAGCCGTCGGAACGCGCCCTCCGGCCCATCACGCCAGACCCGTTCCCGCTCCAGCCGATGCCGCTGGAGCCTGCCGAGATCGAGGCCGCCCAGCGTGCCGCCGGCAATGGCACCCATCTCCCGGCCGACCTGGCGCCGGAACCGGCCGCCTCCGACGGTGCCGTCGAGGGTCCGGCGACCGGAGAGGGCGACCGGGATACGGCCCGCTGACGAGCCGGCTCGCCAATCGCTCATGGGACGCGCCGGTCTGGCGGCCCCCGCCATGATCCGGGTGGCCAGTCCATGGACCGCCTTCGGCCAGATGGGACGGTCACGGTTGCCATGCCCGGGACGGGTCACCATGCCGGCCCCGACAGCCGTGCTCCCGGGATAGCCGCCGCGTCTGGAACCCGGTCTGGTGTCATCTCGCGGGCCGCGTGCCGATGATGGGGGTCGTCCACCATGCAGGCCGGATGAGTGGCCGGCCCCGCCAGACGCTGGTCCTCGTCCTCCACCGGGGCAACCGTGTCCTGATCACCCCGGCGTACGGGCGGTCGGTCGACCGGGTCCGCAACGCGAGCGCGGCCGGTAACCGGGCCATTCTCCGCCGTGGTCGCGATCCCCGCGTTCCGCGCACCGGTGATCCAGCGGGACGACACTGAGGAGGTCGGCTTCGCCTGGCCGGTCCGTTGGACTCATCGACGGGACGGCGTCCATGACCACCCGCAGCCGCAGCCGCAGCTGCGCCTGATGACCAGCAACCGGCCCCGACCGACGGGTGACACTGGCCCGGGCATGGTCGGTGCGGTGCGGTGCGAGAATGCGCGGCAACGGGCGACCCGGGTTCGGGGCGACGGGCGGGATGGACCGCAGAGGCAGGAGTGAGTGACATGTTCGGTGGCAGCGGCGGGAACGTGGCACAGGCAGGAGGAACCAACCGGTCGTTCACCGACCGGCTGATCGGC
>CADCWK010000295.1 GCA_902806375.1 uncultured Thermomicrobiales bacterium | reverse complement strand
GGCGCTGGCCGCCAGGACGCGGTTGATCAACCACGTCCCCGGATCGATGCCGAACAGCCGGAACCCGTCCCAGCCGATCGCCTGACGTAGTGCCTCGGCGATGAGCACCGCCGTCTGGTCCGGGGGCACCGCGAGCGTGGCGATCGTCGCCAGCCGCGCCCGGGTCTCGGTTTGGACTCTCGTCATTCGCGCCATCGAACACCTGGTACCCGGCCAGCGGGATGACGCCAGATACGGAAAGCCAAAGAAGCGAGAGTCTTCTGGAACATCCAATCGGAATAGTATCTTGGCGGCGGGACGTTGTCCGGGAGACTGGTCTCGTCCCCTGCCCTAACGCGTGACGACCGGCTGTGGTGTCGTGGGCTACGCCAACCCCTCACCCTCGCCGAAGAACAGGGCGTCGACGTAGGTGTCCTCGCGGAACTCGGCCATGTCCGTCGCCCGCTCGCCGGTGCCGATGTAGGAGATCGGCGTGCCGAGCTCGCGGGCGACGGCGAAGGCGATCCCGCCCTTGGACGTCCCGTCCAGCTTGGCGATCATGATGTCGGTGATGTCGACCGACTTCGAGAACTCCTGCGCCTGGATGAGCCCGTTCTGGCCGCTGGTCGCGTCGATCACTAGCAGGACCTCCTGCGGGGCCCGCTCGACGTGGCGCTTCATCACGTTGCGGACCTTGTGCAGTTCCTGCATCAGGTTGGTCTTGGTGTGCAGCCGGCCGGCCGTGTCGACGATCAGGACGTCGATGTTGCGGTTGTGGGCGGCCTGCATGGCGTCGAAGACGACGGCCGCCGGGTCCGAGCCCGGCTTGTGGGCGATGACCGGGACGTCGAGTCGCTCGCCCCAGACCTGCAACTGGTCGATCGCCGCCGCGCGGAACGTGTCCCCGGCCGCGACCATGACGGTCCGGCCAAAGCCCTTGTGGTAGTTGGCGAGCTTGGCGATGCTGGTCGTCTTGCCGACGCCGTTGACTCCGACGACCATGATGACGAACGGGACGCCGCGCTGGAGGACCTTGACGGTCCGGTTGCGGGTAGCCCCTTCGAGCAGCTTGACCATCTCGTTGCGCAGGACGTCCTTGGCGTCGGCCGGGTCGCGGATGCCTTGCTCCCGGACCTGGGTCTGGAGCTCCTCGACCAGCTTCTGGCTGACGTCCCAGCCGATGTCGGCCTGGATCAGGAGCATCTCGAGCTCCTCGTAGAGGTCGTCGTCGAGCGTGCCCCGGTCGAACAGCCGGGCGATCTCGCTGAAGACGCCCCGGCGGGTCTTGGCCAGGCCCTGCTCCAGCTGGACGTCGGGCTCGGAGCGGCGCTTGAACATTTTGCGGAAGACCACGGTTGAATTCCTTTCGGCCCGCCCACGGCGCGAGGCGTATCGATGTGTGTTTGGCGGTGGGTCGGGATCGTCGCCGGATAGTCTAGCGCAGCGACCCATCGCGACCCCGGACGGCCAGGATCCGGGACGCGGTCCTGCTCCCCCTCAGAGATCCCTGGCGAGAGACCTCACGCCCCCGGGCGGTGGTAGGATGGTCGCGCGGTCGCCTCCCGACCGGCCATGACGACGCCGTCGCACCTCCTCTGGAAGGAGTCTCCCCACGCTCCGCAACCGGGTCGCCGTCGTCGTCTATCTGCCGACGCTCCTGCTGGCCTTCGGGCAGGGGATGCTCGTCACGACCATCCCGCTGTTCGCGGCGGACTTCGGCGTGACCAGCACCCTGATCGCCGTGGCCGTCAGCGCCGCCGGTCTCGGGACGCTGTTCATGGACATCCCGGCCGGGGCGTTCCTGCACCGGATCGGTCTGCGCCGGGCGATGCTGACCGGCTCCGGGATGGTCGCGGTCTCGACCTGCCTGATCGCCCTGCCGATCGTCGGCTTCGAGGCGACGATCGCCCTCCGCGTGATCGCGGGGATCGGGACGGCGCTCTGGGGGATCTCCCGCCACGCCTACATCGCGGAGAGCATCCCGGTCTCGGAGCGTGGCCAGGCGCTGTCGATGTTCGGCGGGCTACAGCGGCTCGGGACCCTCGGTGGCCCGGCCGTCGGCGGCATCCTGATCGAGCTCGCCGGGGCCCGGGTCTCGTTCCTTGCCTCCGGCCTGATGGCCGCGGTCGCCTTCGGGGTCGCGCTGGCCCTGATCCCGGAGAACTCGGCTGGGATCCGGCGGCTGTCGACCCGGCACCGCTGGCTGACCGTCCGGCGGACGGTCGTCGACAACCGGCGCGACCTGGCCGCCGCCGCCGCCGCGCAGACGTTCGCCCAGATGATCCGGGCGGGCCGGATGCTCATCATCCCGCTCTACGGCTACACCTACCTCGATCTCAGCTCCGGACAGGTCGGCGCGATCCTCACCGTCGCCTCGATCTTCGACGTCGTCATGTCGATCCCGGCCGGACTGACGATGGACCGCTTCGGCCGCAAGGCGTCGATGGTCCCGTCGTTCGCGATCATGGGCGTCGGCGTCGCGCTGATCCCCCTGACCGACAGCTTCTGGAGCCTGCTCGCCGCGTCGGCGCTGATCGGGTTCGGCAACGGCTTCGGCGCGGGCTCGATGATGACGCTCGGTGCCGACCTCGCCCCGAAGGGGGCCACCGGCGAGTTCCTCGGGCTGTGGCGGGTGATCGGCGACATCGGCATGGTGACCGGGCCACTGCTCGTCGGCGTGCTGGCCGACGTGCTCGACCTCGAGGGAAGCGCCTACGCCCTCTCGGCGGTCGGCTTCGGCGCCGCGCTGATCATCGTCTTCCTCGTCCGCGAGACCCGGGTCCTGCCCGACCCGACCCCACCGGAACCCGCTCCCCGCGTGGGCGCCTGACGGGACCGGTTCCACCCACGCCCACTTTCCGGCACAATGGCTCCCGGATCATCGGGTGGGCCGCCTCCGGGCTGGCCCGCAGACAGGAGCAACCACATGGGCATCGTCTTCGGCGCCGTCGCACCACATGGCTTCTCGATCATTCCCCGGATCGCCGAGGACGCCGAGGGGGCGCTCGCGACCCGGGCCGCGATGGAGGAGCTCGGCCGACGCTTCGACGCCGCCAACATCGACACGATCGTCCTGGCCGGGCCGCACGGCATCCGCGTCGCCGGGCATATCGCCGTCAGCGTGGCCCGGCGGGCGGCCGGCAAACTGTCGCGCAACGGCAACACCGTCGAACTCAACGTTCCGATCGACCTGGAGCTTGCTCATGAGATCGCCGCGTCGGCAGCCAGCGACGGAGTCCCGACGGCCGAGATCAGCTGGGGCGGTAACCGGATCTCGCAGGCCGGCTTCCCGATCACCTGGGACGCCATCACCCCACTCTGGTTCCTCGGTCACGGCAACCACGTCGAGGGGCACGGTGACGTCCTCGCGCCGGACCCGGACGGACCGGACGGACCGCCGGTCGTGGTCATCGCCCCGTCCCGCGACCTGTCCCGGCAGACGATGATCGACTTCGGCCGGTCGGTCGCGGACACGGCCGAGCGCAGCGGCAAGCGGGTCGCCTTCATCGCGTCCTGCGACTGGGCGCACACGCACCTCGAGAGTGGCCCCTACGGCGCCCACCCGGACGCCAAGCCGGTCGATGACAAGATCGTCGCCTCGATCCGGGACAACGACCTCAAAGCCCAGCTCGCTCTGACCGACGAGGAGATCCAGAACGCCGCGATCGACGGGATGTGGCAGACGCTCATGCTGGCCGGTGTCCAGGAGCGCGTGGCGCTGCGACCGGAGCTACTGTCTTATGAAGCGCCGAGCTATTTCGGGATGATCGTCGCGTCGTACACGCCCGAGTAGTGTCCTGACACCGCGTCCATGAACGAGAAGACGCACCCGGGCATCAACGTCCGGGTGCGCTGCCACGCCGGTTGGCGGTCTGGTGAGTCGTACGTCCAGCCGGTGGTCAGGGGCGAAAACGAGACAGCCCCGACGGACCCTGGTTGCTGGCGACTCCCCTGTCCGGGACCTTCCCCACGCGACGCCCCGCAACGCGCGCGCTTCCGGTCTCGTACCCGATCGTGACCCCGGTCCCGCCGCCTGTCCCGCAACATGCTGCGCCGTTGATCCCGCCGGTGGTTCGTCTCCGCTGGCCACTGCCCCTCGGGACTGTACGTACATAGTATACGGACACTTCTCCGCTGTCAACCCCGTCGGCTCGCACCGATCTCCGGTCGGCTCAATTGTTAACGAATTGTGTACAGTGTCTATGCCACCCGCGTCCTGACGGTCAGCCGGGAAGTCGACACGCTAGCCGGGGAACGGGATGACCGAGGAACTCACCTACATCGACGCTGTCATTCGCATCAGTCTCGCCGTCGTCATTGGCAGCATCGTCGGGCTGGAGCGGCGCAACAAGCCGGCCGGTTTCCGGACCCATGCCCTCGTCAGTCTCGGCTCGGCACTGTTCATGATCGCGTCGCTGCTGCTGGGCCAGGAGGCGGCCGAGGCCGGCAACCAGGTCTACGACCCGTCCCGGATCGCCTCGACGATCGTCCAGGGCGTCGGGTTCATCGCCGCTGGCGTCATCTTCGGGGGTGGCCGCCGCATCACCGGCCTGACGACCGCGGCCAGTCTCTGGGTCACGGCGGCCATCGGTCTGCTGGTCGGGGCGGGTTTCTGGCAGGTCGCCCTCATGGGGGCCGTCGCCACCTTCATCGTGCTGTATGTGTTCGGACTGATCGAGCCGAGGATCACCGGCCCCCAGAAGAGCCGGGTGCCGACCGCGAAGCGGCGCGATCGGGCCGGTGACGGCTAGCCCGAGGTTCCCCGTGATCGACCGTGGTCAATCGCCCGCCAGTGCCACCCCGATGGCACCGGTCCCCTCCACCGCGTAGCCGTCACCGTCGCGGCGGACGCGGACCGTGGCGTCCGCGTTGCCCGCCCGGAGCCCGGTGACCTCGACCCAGTCGATCGACTCCGGCAGGTTCGGCGCGACGGTGATCTCCGCACCGTCGTCAGTGATCGCCAGCCCGAGCAGGCTGGTCAGCATGAACGGGATCGCGCCCGCCGCCCAGGCCTGCGGGATGCAACTGACCGGGTACGGGACCGGCGCGGACTCGGCGATCCCCAGCCGCGGGAACCCGCAGAACAGCTCCGGCAGCCGTCGCGTCGGGTCGGTCAGCGCCGCCGCGAGCAACGCCTCGAACAGCTCGACCGCGATCCCATGCTGTCCCGACGACGCGAGCCCGCCGACGACCAGCGAGTTGTCGTGCGGCCAGACCGAGCCGTTGTGGTAGCTCATCGGGTTGTACGTCGGCGCGGTCGTGGCGAGCGTCCGCAGCCCCCAGCCGGAGCTCATCGACGGGTGACTGAGCACCCTGGCCATCGACGCCGCCCGCTCCGGCGACGGCAGCCCCGCCAGGAGGAGGTGGCCGGGGTTGGAACTGACGACGGCGACCGGCCGCTTGTCCCCGTCGAGTGCCTGCGCGTAGGTGCCCATCTCCTCGACCCAGAACCCGTCCTCGACGAGGGCACGGGTCTGTGAGGCATAGCCATCCAGTTCATCCGCCCACGCCGTGTCGCCATGGAGCCGGGAGATGTCAGCCAGGCGGCGGTACGCCGCGTAGGCATAGCCCTGGACCTCGACCAGCGCGATGTTGCCGGTCGGGACGCTGCCATCGGCGTGGTGGAGCGAATCCCAGCTGTCCTTCCAGCCCTGGTTGGTGATGTGGACCCCGTCCGGCTGCCGGGTGGGGTGCTCGATCAACCCGTCGCCGTCGAGGTCACCCCACTCACGCATCCAACCGACGGCGGCCCGGGCGTGCGGCTCGAGTTCCCGCCAGAGCGCCCCGTCGCCGGTCCAGGCGACCGTCTCGGCGACCAGCCAGGCGAACAGCGGCGTGGCGTCGACCGTGCCGTAGTAGGGCGTGTGGGGGATCGTCCCGCCGCGGGCCATCTCCCCGTAGCGGACCTCGTGGAGGATCTTGCCCGGTTCGCGGTCCCGCCAGGGGTCGTGACTGGTCGCCTGGTGGGCGGCCAGGACACGGAGGATCCCGGCGGTGCGCCACGGCGACAGCGGCAGGGTCTGGAACCCCGCGATCAGGCTGTCACGGCCGAACGGCGCCACGAACCACGGGATCCCGGCGGCGATGATCGAGCCCTCGTCGAACGTCGTCTGGAGCATCGCCAGGTCGGCCGTCGCCCGGTCGAGGACGGCGTTGAGCGCCGGGTCGCTGGTCCGGATCCGTCCCGGCTGGAGATGGCCGTGCGACGGGAGCCGGGCTGCGGCCGAGAGTGGGCGGTCCCCGACCGTCCGGAGCCGGATGGTCACGGTCAGGTGCCAGGTCGCGTGTGGCTCGAGGGCCGGCCGGAACGTCGCCCTGGCCGCGACTCCCGGCAGCGCACGGCCGGATGGACCGAAGACGGGCGAGGAGCGCGCCCGGTCCACGTTCTGGTCGCCGGTCTCCTCGTTCACCTCCGTGATCGCCGCCGGTCGCTCCGAGAACGTGACGCTGATGCCGACCTCGACGTCGCCCGGAGGGCGGTAGCCAAGCTCGATCCGGTCGGCCGAGACAGCGACCGGCGCGTAGACGCCGGGCTCGGGCTGGGGGAATCCCCGGATCGCGAACAGGTCGCGAAAATCCGACCCGACCGTCACGCCGAACTCCGGCGCCATCGACTGGCCGGTGTGGTTGCGGACGGTCAGCGCGAGGGTGACTTCATCGGTCAGGCTCAGTTCCTGCTGCACGCCGAGGCTGTGGCCGTAGACCTCCTGGCCGTCGAGCTCGAAGCCGTCGTTGGTCGCGACGAACAGCGCCCGGTTGGCGTCCGGCGTCCGGATCGCGAGGGTCTTGAGGGCCTGGCCGTTGAGCGAGACGTCCAGAACGCTGACGAAGCGGGTGTCCCTGGCGTAGATCCCGGTCGCCCGCTCGCCGCTCCCGTCAGTGTCCTTGGCCCCGGCGAGGTAGAGCTCGTCGGCCTTGAGCACGATGTCGTTGTCGAGCATGGGGAATACGGGTCCTCTGTGGGTCAGTCAACGGGGAGTCGGGCTGGTCCCACCTCCGGAGCCGGGGGACACCCGGTCTGCGTTGGTCCCGCAGACTCTGCGCCAGTGGCGCCGGGACCACAGCTCGTCCCGGCGCAGGGCGGGTGAGCGGTTTCCCCGGCCGGGAACGAGGGCGAGCCGACCAGTCCGATCACCGCCCGCGGCCTACCCACTGACTGACTGCGCGCCGAGGGTGAGGAGCAGACGGTTGGCCCAGGCGAACATCGCGGACGCGTGCGCGATGTCATAGATCTCGAGATCGGTGAACCCGGCCGCACGCAGCGGCTCGAGGTCGCCAGGGCCGATCCCGTTCGGCGCCCCGGCCAGCTTCGCCGAGAAGGCGACCAGCGCCCGCTCGCGTCCCGGCAGGTCCGCCGTCGCGCCGTCAGCCAGGACCGCATCGACCAGCGCCGCGTCGCCACCGAACTGCACGTAAGCTCGGGCGTGGACGGAGGCACAGTAGACGCAGCCCGTCTCCCGGCTCGCCGCCACGGCGGACAGCTCGAGGTCGGTCCGGGGTGACCCGCCCTCGTCGGACTTGTCCCGCAGCGTCTCCGGGAACAGGTCGTGGCGATGGCGGAGGACATCCGCGTCGTGGGCGAGCGCCGCCCAGTAGGTCCGGCCGGTCCGGCGGCTCCCGACGATCTGGTCGACAATGGCGAGCTGGTCGGGCGTCGCCTCGATGTCGTCGATCGTCTCGATCCACGGCGTCCAGCCGACGACCGTCCGGGTGAACCCGGGCAGGTGGCTCATGTGGTCTCTCCGCCGGTCGCCCCGAAGGCGCGCAGGGTCGCCAGGATGCGGACCTGGAAAGCGACGAAGGCGATCAGCTGGGACAGGGTGACGATCTCGCGGGTCGAGAGCCCGGCCGTCCGCAGTGCCCCGATGTCCGTCGCTTGAGCCTCCGTCGGATGCTGGGTGACGAGATCGGCGTGGCGGAGGATCGCCACCTCGCGCGGGGTGAGCTCCGGGGAGACGGCCGGGAAGGCGCTGACGGCGTCGACCGTCGCTGGCGATCCCGTCGCGGCGATCAGTCGTGTCTCGTGCCACGCCGCCAGCCTCGAATCCGGCGTCTGGAGGGCGATGCGGAGGGCGACCAGCTCGCGCTCCCTGCGGGTGAGGCTGTCATCGCCGTCCGGCTCGAGGAGCGACTCGTAGCTGGCCTGGCTGAACCGGGTCAGGTCGGGCCGCGCGGCCCGCAGCCCGGCGACGGCCCCGGAGGGATCGCCTCCGGCCAGGTGATCGAGCACGTCGGCCGGTTCGCGACGCTCCGTGGTGGACATCCTGTTTCCTCTCAGGTGATCCGGGATGGTCACCGCACTCACCGCCGTCGGCTGCACCCCATGGGAGACGGCGGGTCGAGCCGCATCGACGGCCGACCGGACGCACCGGGGTATAGTAGCGGCCACGCTGGACGGGCGCGGTCGCGCCGGCAAGGGTCAGGACATTCCCCGCGCTGCGGCGGGTGGAGGCAGACGGACGTGCGCGGTTTCAACATCCTGTGGCGGGCGATCCGGGACACGTTCGACCAGATCCTCGCCTTCATGCTCGGCTCGTTGATCTGGTGGGTCGTGGTCTTCGTCCCGTTCGTCGTGTTCGCCGGCATCGGCGGCGCCCTGCCGTCCCTCGTCGGCGAGGCCGTCCTGATCCTCGGCATCGTCATCGGCGCCGGGCCCGGCATCGCGCTGCTGGCCAAATGGACCGACCCGCGGCTGGTGATCGACCGTCCGTCATGGCGCGACCTCGGCCCGTGGGCGCGGCAGTACGCGGTCCCGGCCTGGATCGTCGCCGCCTTCGTCTTCACCGCGCTCGGTGTGCTGCTCCTGAACCTGGCCTTTTACGCCCAGTCCGGCAGCCTGTTCACCGTCCTGGTCCCGCTCTGGGGTTTCCTGATCGTCATCGGCGTGATCGTCGCCCTGACGTCGCTGTCGATCCTCACCCTCACCGACGCGACGCCCCGGCAGGCGTTCCGCCGGGCCGGCTACGTGATCGCGTCGGCCCCGATCCAGTCGCTGCTGCTCGCCGCCTGGGTCGTCGTGACGACCCTGATCGGGCTGGCGCTGATCGTCCCGCTGGTCCTGCTGACTCCGCCGCTGATCATGGCCGCGACCAACCGCCTGGTGCTGAACCAGCTCGATATCGCCATCCCCGACCCGAACGCTCCGACCGACGAGCGCGTCGTCGAGCGCACGACCGGCGACCGGAACCCGGACAAGTCCCGCCGGGGCGGTGGCCTCTTCAACCGGCGCTAGGTGGAGTCGAGGGCCGACGATCGCGGCCTCCCCCCTCTCACCCGCCTGGCAGCGACCGACCATGGACAGATCGGGTGCGCCCAGCGACCACAGCGAACCCGACGCGAGACCCCGGCCGATCGGATCGGCCGGGGTCTCGCGTGGTCGCTCTATCGTCCCGGTGGTCGCTACCCCTTGATGCCGGAACTGGTCGAGCTCTGGAGGAAGTAGCGCTGGAAGACGAAGAAGACGATCGCGATCGGGATGGTCGAGACGACGGCGACCGCCATCTGGACCGGGTAGTTGATGACGTTCTCCTGCTGGAAGTAGGCCAGGCCGATGGGCAGCGTCCGTAGGTCCGGGTTGCTGATGAAGATCAGCGGCTCGAGGAAGTTGTTCCACGACCCCTGGAACGACGCGATGATCAGCACGGTCAGCGCCGCGCCGGCGTTCGGCAGGGCGATCTGGAAGAAGATCCGGTAGCGGCTCGCGCCGTCCAGCCGGGCGGCGTCCTCCAGGTCGACCGGGAAGTTCTCGAAGAACTGCCGCATCAGGAAGACGCCGAAGGCGCTGGCCAGGAACGGGATCGTCAGGGCGCCGTAGGTGTTCAGCAGGCCCATCTCGTTGAGGATGATGAACTTGGGGATGATCGTGACCATGCCGGGGATCATCAGCGTGCTGATGATCATCAGGAACGCCAGGTTCTTGCCGGGGAACTCCATCCGGGCGAAGGCGTAGCCGGCCGCCGTGTCGAACAGGCAGCGAGCGACCACCCAGATGAATGCGACCAAGGTGCTGTTGAAGAACCAGCGCGGCAGGTCCGACGAGGTCAGCACCTCGCGGTACGCGTCGAACTGGATCCCGCTCGGCAGCAGGACGTCGCGCAGGGTCAGGCGGACGGTCTCCTCCTGCGGCATCAGCGACAGCGAGACCGAGAAGTAGAACGGGGCGATGGTCACGATCGTGACGAGGATCAGGACGACATAGGCGACGACCCTGAGGACGCGGTCGAGGGCGATGTCGCGCTGGTCCTGGTTGGACCGGGAATAGGTGTTGGGTCCGAGGGTAGTTTCCGCCGCCATGGTGCTCCTCCGGGTGGATGAAGGGTCGATTGCCGCATTCGACGTGGACGACGGCGTCTACTTGGTCTCGTCCCCACCGATGGCGCGGCGCTGGAGGAAGTAGACGACGAGGATGACGACGAACAGCACCATCGCGGCGGCCGAGCCGAAGCCCTGGCGGAGCCCGCCGAAGCCCTGGGTGTAGACGAAGTAGGCGAGGGTCGTCGTGGTGCCGGCCGGGCCGCCGGACGACATGATGAAGATCTGGTCGAAGACCTGGAAGCAGCCGATCATGCCGATCGTGACGACGAAGAAGGTGATCGGGCGGAGCAGCGGGATCGTGATGTCGCGGAACTGCCGCCAGCGCGAGGCGCCGTCGAGCGATGCCGCCTCGTAGACCTCGTTGGGCACGTTCTGCAGACCGGCGAGGTAGACGACCATCAGGGAACCGAGCGTGCTCCAGACGTTCTGCAGCATGATCGAGAGCAGGGCGATGCTCGGCCCCGCCAGCCAGACGTTGACGTCGTCGACACCGAACCGGCCGGCGAGCAGTTCGAAGACGCCGTTGGGGTTGGCCAGCCACACGGGCCGCGGCGGGTCGATGCCGATATCGCGCAGGACGCTGTTGATCAGGCCGTTCCCGGAATAGAGCCAGAGGAAGATGACGGCGATGACGACCGACGAGCTGATCGAGGGGAAGTAGAAGGCGGTCCGGAAGAAGGAGATCCCGCGGAGCTTGCGGTTGGCGAGCAGCGCCAGCAGCAGTGCGAAGGCGGTCTGGGCCGGGACGACACCGAGCGTGTACCAGACGGTGTTCCGGGCCGACTGCCAGAAGGCGTCGTTCTGGAACAGCTCCTGGTAGTTGCCGAGCCCGACGAACGGCCGGTCGGCCTCCTCGCCGAACTGGCCGATCGTGTCCCACTCGAACAGGCTGACGTAGGCCGAGAAGACGATCGGCCCAAAGATGAAGACCAGCAGGACGAGGAACGCCGGGGCGATGAAGATCCACCCGGCGATCCGGTCCTCCGACGCCATGGGACTGCGTGACCGGGCGGGCTTCCCGTTGCGCCCCATCCGGCCTACTGGCAACGAAACCATCCTCGTCCTCCTCGCTGTCACGAACGGCGAACGGCGGGCAGGGAACGTGTCCCCCGCCCGCCGCGATCATCTCACCGGTTGCCAGCCAGCGGGCGAGCCCGGGGCGTGGCCATTCGGGAACCCTTCACCTGTCAGCTGGCCGGGGTCGCCATGCCCGGCGCCTGGAGCTGGATGTTGGCGACGGCCCCCTCCTGGAGCTGGGTGAGCGCCTGGGCGGCGTCGATCTGCCCGGCGAACAGCGCCTGCAGGGTGTTGTTCGCGACCGTGTCCACGAAGACCTGACCGCCCGGTCCGAGCTGCCAGGGCCGTGCGTACTGCGCCGCGTCGACGAACAGCTGGCGCTCGGGGAACGCCTCCAGCCACTGCGGGGTGAGCGACGAGCGGGACGGCATGACGCCGAACTCGGTCGTCCACGAGAGCATGCCCTCGCCGGTCAGGTAGTTGATCACCGTCCAGGCGGGCTCGGCGATCTGGGTCCCGGCGAACATCGAGTAGGAGACGGTGAAGGCCAGCGTCGCCTGCCCGGCCGGACCGGCCGGAAGCGGAGCGGCGGCCAGCGGGAAGTCCGGGAAGTTCTGGGCGAACCCACCGTAGGTCCAGTTGCCCTCGTATGTCGCGTTCGCGGCCTGCTGGCCGAGCGCCTGGGCGGTGTCGTTGGCACCGGCGTCGGCGGGCGTCGTGGCGAGGCCGTCGTTGTAGTAGCCGACGATCAGGTCGAGCGCGTCGGCGGTCGGCTGTTGCCCGATCAGGATCTCGCTGTAGTCCGGGCTGATGACGCCGCCGCCGGCCTGGAAGATCAGCGGCAGGATACGGGCGAGGTCCGGGGCCGTGACGAAGCCCGGGACGCCGGTCGCGTCCGTCAGCGTCTGGAGCGTGGTCGTCAGTTCCTCCCAGGTCGTGGGGGGCGCCGTGATGCCTGCCGAGGTGAACGCCTCGGAGTTGTAGAACATCGCCAGGGCCGACCAGTCCTTGGGGATGCCGAAGGTGCCGCCGTTGTACTGGAAGGCCTGGAGCAGGTTCGGGAAGAAGTCGTCCCCGCCGCCGGATGCCGTCAGGAAGTCGTCCAGCTGCATGAGCTGGCCGCGGGTCACGAGATCCGGGAACAGCAGGGAGTCGACGAAGAAGATGTCGGCGGCGGTGCCGGCGGCGAGGTTGGTCGTCAACGCCGTCGGGTACTGGTCCGGGATGGACTCGATGTTGACCGTGATGGTCGGGTTGGCCGCCTCGAACATGGCGACCTGGTTCTCGAGGGCGATCAGTTCCGGCCCGTTGGACGACGTGCTCAGGCGGACTTCCGTCGTGCCCTGGGCCGACGCGCGGGTCGGGTACGAGACGTAGGGGACGGCAGCGGCGACGGCCGCGGCGCCCGCGCCGGCCTTGAGCGCCTGGCGGCGATTGAAGGAACGGGTGCGAAGAGTCATCGATGGTACTCCTTGTGACTGCCCTGCCCCGGGCAAGCGGCACGCTCGTTGCACGATACTGTCGGTCGGACCGTGGTGACGTTCGTTATCCCCGCAGTCCGGGTGCCACAACGTTTGGCAGAGGGTCATTTCCGCCACAGGACAACCAGCGGTCCGGATCACGACGCGGCCGCTATGCCCCGTGGACCCGAGGGTCGGAAGTATCATCCATAATGGGTGCCGAAAGAAAGCTCTTCCTTCGGAGCAGCCACCATCTAAATGCTTATCACCAAGGATAGTCATTGTCAGTAAACCATCCACGATCGAGCGAATCGGCTGTCTCGGAGGCCGAGGGACGATCGAGTGCCATCCCGGCATCGGGAGCGGGACGGCTGAACTGGCCCCGCTCGACGCAGCGCGAAGCGAGGATCGACCAGGTCCTCGCCCGACGCCAGCCCGACCTGACCGTGGTCCTGGAGGACATCCACGACCCGCACAACGCCGCGGCCGTCCTGCGCTCCTGCGACGCGACCGGCATCCTGCGGATCCACGCTGTCCACGAGCACGAGCCGACGACGAAGAAGCAGCTGTCGCGGGCGGCCTCGTCCTCGGCCGCCAAGTGGGTGCCGGTCGTGCGGCACGACGACATCGCGGCCTGCTACGCGGCGCTGCGGGCAGCGGGGATGCAGATCGTCGCGACGGCCCTGACCGACGACAGCGTCGACCTGTATGACGTCGATTTCACTCGCCCGACCGCGGTCGTGATGGGCAACGAGCACCGCGGTCTGACGGCGGGCGCGATCGCGGGGGCGGACCTGACGGTCCGGATCCCGATGTCAGGGATGGTCGAGAGTCTCAACATCTCGGTCGCGACGGCGGTGATCCTGTTCGAGGCGTTCCGTCAGCGCCGGGCGGCCGGTCTCTACGGCGAGCGCCAGCTCCCGGACGACGACCTCGCCCGGCTCCGGAACGAGTGGCTCGCGAAATAGCGATCGCCCCGGCCTTGGTTGCCGGGGCGATCTTGCCAGTCGTTGACAGGGTGTCGAAGGAGACCTAGTCGGAGGCGACGGTTGCACGGTCACCGAGACGGGCCTGCCGTGTCTCGTGCTCCAGACGCTCGGCCAGACTGCGGATCTTGCCGGTCATCAACTCGATGTCATCGGCCAGCGCCTCCAGACGCTCATCGCTGATGCCACCGGCGATCTCGTCCATATCAAGGTCCAGCTGGTCCCTGAGCTGGCCAAGAACGTCCTCGCCCGAAGCGGTGATCCGCAGGACCACCGAGCGGCGGTCGATCTGCGACTGGCCCCGCTCGACGTAGCCGGATTCGGTCAGCCGCGCCGCGATCCCGGTCATGGAACTGGGCGGCGCCGCGATCTGCTGCCCGATTCGGGTGAGCGTCCCCTCGCCCCTCTCGGAGAGGAGCTTCAGGACGCTCATCCCGTGGATCGTCAGATTACAGCGCGCGGAACGCTCCTCCAGCCAGACGAGCGCCGTACTTTCCACCGTATCGAACATCTTACGGAGCCGCTTGATCGAGGCCTGACGTCTGGTCACGAGTGGCATTCCTGTCGAGAGGATCGATCATCGTCGCGTCAACTCTGGCGCGACAGTTGAGGCTGAAGTTCGACCCCCGGCCGAAAGGGAGCGTCCGGTGGCGGGTCCTGGGACGGATCTGGAGGGGCCGGCCCCTCCAGGCTGACGCGGGGAAGGATCCGGTCCAGCCAGGCCGGGATGTACCAGGCTCGCTCCCCGAGCAGCGTCATCACCGCCGGGACGAGGATGAGACGGACGAGGAAGGCGTCGACGAAGACCGCGAAGCCGAGCCCGAAGCCGATCATCTTGATCGTGCGGGTGTCCTGCAGGAAGAACCCGAGGAAGACGGCGGCCAGGATCGTGCCGGCGGCAGCGACGACCCTGCCAGAATAGCCGACTCCCATCAGCATTGCACGGCGCGCCGGCGTGTGGTGGACGACCTCCTCATGGACGCGGCTGAGCAGGAAGACCTCGTAGTCCATCGAGAGGCCGAACAGGACGCCGAACAGGATGATCGGCAGGAAGGCCTCGACCGGCCCGGTCGCGCCCACCCCGAGCAGGTCACCGAACCAGCCCCACTGGAACACCGCCACGGTCGCGCCGTAGGCCGCGCCAACGGAGAGCAGGTTGAGCAGCGCGGTCTTGATCGGGATCACCACCGAGCGGAAGACGATCGCGAGCAGCAGCATGCTCAGGCCGATCACCACCGTGAAGAAGATCGGCGTCCGGTCACTGATGATCTGGCTGATGTCGATGGTGGCGGCCGTCGCGCCACCGATATAGGCCGAGATGTCGGAACCCGCCAGGGCCGCCGGCAGCGTGTCGTCCCGCAGGGTGTTGGTCAGGTCCGTCGTCGCCTCGTCCTGGGGGCCGGACATCGGGAAGACCTGGACGATCGACGTGTCGCCAGCCTCGTTCGTGAACGGCGCCGAGACGGATTCGACCCCCGGCACCGTGGTGATCGCCTGGGTGACTCCGTCGAGCGCGGTCTGCGGAAGGCCGGCCTCGTCCTCAAGTACGAGCAGGAGCGGGCCGTTGGCGCCGGGCCCGAAGCCCTCCGCCGTCAGGTCGTAGGCACGACGGTCGTAGTTGGTCTCCGGGTTGTTCCCGGCGTCGGAGAGGTTGAGGTACTGGCTGAAGTACGGGATGGCGAGGAGGGCCAGGATCAACACGGCGACGCCACTGACGATCCCCGGGCGGCGCTGGATGGCGCGGCCCCAGCGGAACCAGAACGCGTTCTCGCCGCGCACAGGCCGGCCGAGGCCCGGCACCGAGAAGCGTAGGATCCGAGTGCCCAGGAGCCCGAGGAGGGCCGGCATGAGGAAGATGGCGACCAGCACGCTGGTTCCGACGGCGATCGAGCCGACCAGTCCCAGTCCGGTGATGAACGGGATCCCGATGGTCGCGAGGCCCAGCAAACCGACCGCGACGACGATGCCGGCGAAGGCGACCGAGCGCCCGGCCGTATTCATCGCCGTGACGGCCGCGTCCTCCACCGATTGCCCGCCGAGCAGCCCCTCGCGGTGCCGGTTGATGATGAACAGGGCGTAGTCGATCCCGACCCCGAGGCCGATCATCGAGATGAAGACCGGGGCGATGTCCCCGCTCAACGTGAAGGTGTTGGCGAACAGGGGCGCGATCACGATCGACAGAACGACCCCGACGATCGCCGTCGCGATCGGCAGGAACGACGCGATCACCGACCCGAAGATCGCGAGAAGGATGATCAGCGCGACGCCGATCCCGATCAACTCGGCCGTGATGCCCAGCTCGGGGAACTCGTTGGCGCTGACGACCTGCCCGCCGGTCTCGACCCGGACGCCGGCCACGCCCGTGGACGCGTCGACCAGGTCGAACAGGGCCTCGGCGTCCCCGGCCGGCACATCGTTGGCAGCGGTGGCGTACTGCAGCGTGGCGTACGCGATCGTGCCGTCGTCGGAGATCTGCTCCGGCACATCCCACGGCGACGTCACGCCGGTCACGCCGGGCAACTGGGCGGCCTGGGCCAGCACGGTGTCGATGCCAGCCCGGGCGGCCGGGTCAGTGACCCCGGCCGGTGCCTGGAAGACGAGGGACGCGGTGTCCCCGGCCGCATCCGGGAAGCGGTCGTTGAGGAGGTCGACGGCGGCCTGCGAGTCGGAACCCGGGACCTCGAACTGCTGGACGTACTCCCCACCGAACCGGGCCGCGAGGACCCCGACGATGGCGATGATGGCGACCCAGCCAGCGAGGACCCGCCAGGGGTTGCGGACGGCGAAGCGAGCCCAGCGGGCGAGAGGACCCACCTGCCCGCGAATGTCCGGTTGACGTGTTTCGGTCATGAGATCTCCTTCAGTCGATCGATGGACCCGCCCTGCGACCGGTCCGTTCCTGGGTCCGTCCGATGCCACCGACAGGGACCACCGGGCGATCCAGGTTTCCTTACGCCTACGTATTACGAGTTCGTATTACGTTGGCGTAGTACATCACCTCCGGGCTTCCCTGTCAATCCCGGTAGGTCATGTCTTTCACGCGGCGTCCCGTTCGCGCGTCGACCCATGGGCATCAGACCGTGACGTCAGCCCACGATGGGCGGTCGCTGCGGCGATAGCGTGCCCCCGTATCGCCGGGAGCCGGATCGCCTGCGGAGAACGGTCCCCGTGGGATCGTCGGTGTCGACGCGCGGCGGCATGTGACCCATCGGCCCGTCCGGTGGGGTGCCTCCTCGCCCCGACCGACGACGCGCGCCGGGAGGTGGCGGGTAGCGCGTCCGGAGACCCCGTCGACCTCCGGGGACTGCCGGCCCGCGCCCCGGCGGGCGAAGGCGCGATCCAGCCCGCCAGCCCGGACCGGTGGTAGACCCGCCACGGCAGCCGCCGCCCGATCGCGTCGATGCCAATCCGGAGCAGCAGGGGGTCAGACCGCAGCGACGGCGACGCGAGGTACGCGAACGAGCCGACCATCGGCAGGGCCGACAGGCCGATCACGGCCGGCGTGTGGAGTTCCCGCGCCGCCCGCCAGGTCGCCGCGTCGCTGCGACCGGTCGCCCGTCGTCCGGCCGCGACCGACAGCGCCCCGACGACGACCAATGGCCGGACGATGCTCCCCAGCGGGAACCGGAGCGGGACGCTCAGCAGGACATGCGTCCCGAGGGCCGAGACCGCGGCCACGAGGGCCGGATCGGTCATCTTCGCCCGGAGCCGATCCGCCTCGGTGGCGCTCAGTCGGGCCTCCCCTACCCACGTCGCCACGCCTCGCTCGAGCCATCCCAGCGCCCAGCGCCGTCCCGCGTCACGCTTCCCGGCGAGCCGACCCGCCCAGTGCCACGGCTGGAGGACGACAAGCATCCCCGTGAGCAACCGCGACCAGACGCGCGGCTCCCCGGCACGCCAGTCGGCCATCGCGCCGGTCATCGCGGCCAGCTCACCCTCGAGCCGGGTGAACCCGGCGGGGCCGAGTACCGCGCGCAGTCGCCCGGACTCGGTGGAGACGTATCGCGCCGTCACGTCCGGCAGGACGGTGTCGAACAGCGGGAAGACGCCGCGGGCGAGTGCCTGCCGCCACGACGTCCGGGTCGCCAGTGGGGCGACCAGCCCGGACTCGAGGTCGACGATCATGTACCGGCCCGGGGCGGTCTCGATCAGGTTGTCGAGCGCCCGGGGCTGTCGGGGATCGATCTGCCAGGTCGGGAACCCGGCCAGGACGAACCGGGCCGAGAGGTCGCTCAGGAAGGCGCGCGCATCGGCCCGGTCTGTCGGCGCGTGGCCGTCGACGCGCTCGCTGATCAGCCGCGCGCGGCCATCGCGCCATTCGACATCGAGGATCCGCGCCACCCTGGACGAGCCGTACCAGGCGGCGGTCAGGTCGGCGGCGAGGTTGCGCCGGTGCGTGGCAGCCACCAGCGCGGCCCGGTTGGCGACGTAGGGGAACGGGGCCTGGAACGCGAGCCAGTAGAGCGCCCGCGGGATCAGCCCCGGCGCGTAGGTCTTGGCCACCCGGTCGCCCTCGAACTCGACCAGGCTGGTCAGCGCGTGGGCGTGCGGGACGGACTCGTCGTGCGGGACCCGTCCCGCATGGACGAGCGGCAACCCGTCCGTCGCGGGCAGGAGCCGCCGGTAGACGGCGACGAGCCCGACCAGAAGGACACTGCCGAGCGCATAGGACGCGAAGACGTCCGAGGGCCAGTGGGCGCCGTCCCAGACGCGCTGGACACCGGTCGCCAGGACGATCCCGACGCTGATCGTCCGGACGACCCGGCGCAGCCAGCGCTGACGGATCTGCCCGGCCACCACGAAGATGATCCCGTAGAGCAGCACGGCGGTGGTCACATGCCCACTCGGGAAGGAGCTCGCCTCGAAGTTGGAACTCGTGCGGAGCAGGTCGGGGTCGTGGGGCCGGGCACGCTCCACGAGCAGGGCACTCATGGATTCGTTGATCACTCCGCCGAGCGGCCAGAGGCCGGCGGTGATCGCGCCGGCCCACCAGCGCATCGAGGCGAGGACCAGGACGACGATCGCCCAGACACCGATGGCGGTCGGCGAGCCCGTCAGTGTGTCGAGGACCTCGAACGCCGCAGGCAGTCCCGGGAAGGACAGGCGCTGGAGCCACTCGATCACCGGACGGTCGAAGGGAGCCAGTGGTGCCGTCATCGCGTTGATCAGGAGCAGGGCGAAGAGCACGGCCGGGACGACCGCGACCGCGGGTCCGCCCGGTCGGTGTCCCCTCCACGGCAACCGGACCGAGGGGAACGCGATGGGATGATCGGCAGCGCGCGAGCAGTTCTGGGCCATGTCGTCGCTCCTCCCGCCCGGGCCATGGGCAACAGCCTGGGGCGATCTCTAGTATGTGAATGTAATACGTCTTCGTAATACGATCACGTACTACGATACCGTATCACCAGCGGGTCACCGTGTCTACGGGTGCTGGCAGGTCAGTGGGCAGCGGAGCCGATGCCGCGTCAGGTCACGACTGGAGGGCGGTGGAACGACCGTTCCACGTGCCAGCGCTGGGAGCCCGCGCGGGTGCAGGGGCCAGTTGCCGCGGGACTGCCGGCGGCCGAGTCGGCATGGACGAGCGTCGCGCCGTGAGTGGCGAGGCGACGGATGCCCTCGGCCATCAGCGCTGGCCCGTGCCCTCGGCGCCAGTGCGTGCTCCTGGCGACGACCCCGGAGTGCGTCCGGGCATCGTGCCCGTAGCGCTCCACCCGTCCGGCGATCGGCTGGACCAGCCCGACGACCACCGGGACGGTCGTCGACCACCCCGAGCCGCTCGGACCAGGAGAGCCGCGCACCTCGCCGATCCGGACCCCAGAGGTCAGCTCGATGACGGCGGGGTCCGTCCCGGAGCGCCGGGTCCGGCCGATGCCCCACGGGACCGGCGCGTCACCAACTGGATCGGGGAGGTTCAGCCCCTCGAGCCAGGCCACCGGCGTTTTGGTCTCGCGGTGCGTCTCGGTCGCGGTCATGGCTCGCCTGCCTCCTCGGACATCGTCTTCGCCAGAGGGTTGGACCCATTGACGTTCCCGCTGACCCCCATCCCGCTGCGGTCATAGGGCCGAGGGTAGTCCTGGAGCATCACGAAAGAGCGACAGGTCAGCGACACCCATGAGTCGGCCGGATCGTCAAAATGTGACGTGGTCTGGCCGGACCCCATACGGAGCGGGTCGTCGTCCGGGGCGACCGACCCAACCTGGCGTGGCCATGCTCCGGTGACGGTTACGCCGGACCATGCCGAGATCGCGGCCGCCGCAGCCCGGGCGTGGCCACCATCGCGGCATGGTCCTGGGGCCGGAGCGGCTTCAGACCACGACCGGCGGTCGGTGGAAGGATCGCTTCACGTTCCAACGCTGGAAGCCGGCGCGGGTGTAGAGGGCGACCGCCGCGGGATTGTTGGCGTAGGTGTCGACCTTGATCAGCGTCGCGCCCTGGGCGGCGAGGCGGCGGATGCCCTCGGCCATCAGCGCCCGGCCGAGCCCGCGCCGCTGGTGGGCGTCCTCGGTCCGGACAGGCTCGAAGTGGCCGACGCCGGTCGCGCCGTCCCGCCAGAGCAGGCAGTAGGCGGCGGCGGTCCCGTCCGGCGCGACGATGCGCAGGTCGAACTCCCGCCGGTGCAGCGGACAGCGGAGCAGCCGGGCGTGGACGTCCGGGCCGTTGCGGCCGGCGAGGTGATGCGCGCCCGCCGCCGGTTCGGTCCCGTCGGCGAACCGGTAGCCGACCGGCAGCGCCGGGACGGTCGCCACGGCGTCGGCCCGCTGCCCCATGGCGTCGAGCCGGTCGTGCGGCGCCTCGGCGAGACCGAGCCGCATGAGGCGACCGGCGAGGTCGGCATCCCCGCCATCGACGTTCATGGCGACGATCGAGCCGGGGTGGAACGCCGGGTCGGCGAGCTGCCCCAATACGACCGGCAAGACGTGCTCACGAGCGGCGCCTCCGGGTTCGAGGTCACCCAGGACATCCACATCGACCCGCGGGGGCTGCCCCGGTTCGTCGGCGAAGACGGCTTCGAGCGTTACGGCGATCGGCTTTCCGTCCCGGTCCCGCCACAGGGACCGGCTCACGGCGGCGAGCTTCGGCTCCGTCGCGTACCACCACTGCACGTCGCCCGGCTCCCAGAGCCCGGAGAAGGGATCACGGGACCGGACGTCGAGGAGCAGATCCGAGGCAACGATCATCGCAGTGTGGTCGTCGATGGGTTCCGACCGGATGGGACTGGCCGTGGTCGTCATCGGGCTCCCGTGGCTACGTTCGTCTCCGAGGGCACCATCGGGCGCCCGGAGCAGGTTGAAGCGGTTGGCGGGATGGGAGTCGTCCCCCGGGTCGTCATGAGATGAGACGCTCCAGGGTCGATCTCAAGATACGATCCTGCCGGGCCTGAACCCGGGACATCGCTATCCGACGGCGGGTTCAGCCCGCGGCGGGTGGGCGGGCCGTACAGTCTCGGAGCGCAGGTTTTCCTTCCCAGGGTAAGAGCGGTGTTGGTGCCCAGGTACCCCGACCGGCTGGGTGGCCGTCGCGAGCCTGTCACCGGCGCGACGGCCGGGACCACGCGAGGCGCAGGTAAACCACCTCGAACCCCGCACGAGCATAGAGCGCCCGGGCAGGGGCGAGCCGGGCGTAGGTCTCCACCTTGACGGTGACCACGCCCTCCCCGACGAGCCGCCGGATGCCCTCGGCGATCATCGCCCGGCCGACCCCACGGCCCTGGAAGGCGTCCTCCGTCCGGACGGGCTCAAAGTGGCCCACCGCCGTGGGGCCCGTGCCGCCGTCGTGCCAAAGCAGGCAGTAGGCCGCCAGCGCCCCGTCTTCCGCGAGGACACGCAGGTCGAATTCCGGCCGGTAGAGCGCGATCTGCCGCAGCCGGTGGTGGATGGCCAAGCCGTTACGCCGGGCGAGATGATGGGGGCCGGCGCTCGGCTCCGTCCCGTCCGCGAACCGCCATCCAGGCGGTAGGGGCGGAACGACTGGCGACCCAGTCGGCTGCTGGGCAAACTGGACCATGTCGTCCCCGGGATCGCGCCCCAACCCCAGGCCCGTGAGGGCAGCCGCAAGGGCCTCGTCTCGCCCGTCGACCATGACGGCGACCGTGGCCTCAGGATGGAACGCCGGGTCGGCCAGTCGATCGAGCAGCCAAGGAACCAAGAGCCCGTAGCCGGGACAGCCGGGTGTAACGTCGCCGAC
>CADCWK010000294.1 GCA_902806375.1 uncultured Thermomicrobiales bacterium | reverse complement strand
GGGGCCTGATCGACCGGGCCGACGTCGTCGTCGAGAACTTCGCGCCCGGCGTGATCGACCGGCTCGGCTTTGGCCACGACGCCGTCCGGGCCCGCCGGCCGGGCATCGTCTACGCCTCGATCTCCGGCTTCGGCCAGGACGGGCCGTCCCGCAACCGGACCGCCTACGATCTGATCCTGCAGGGGATCGGCGGGACGATGGGGATCACCGGGCAGGCGGACGGCCCGCCGACCAAGCACGGGCTGCCGATCGCCGACATGGCGGCCGGCATGTTCACCGCGTTCGCAGTCGCCTCGGCGCTGGTCCGGCGCGAGCGGACGGGGGAGGGGTCCTACATTGACGCGTCACTGCTGGCCGGGCAGGTCTCGCTGCTGACCTACCAGCTCGGCATCTTCCTCGCGACGACGCAGATCCCGGCCCGGATGGGCAACGCTCACCCCAGCATCGCCCCCTACGACACCTTCGCGACCGCCGACGGCTACATCAACCTGGCGGTCGGCAACGACGCGATCTGGCAGCGGTTCTGCGCCGCGCTGAGGCGGGGCGACCTGGCTACCGACCTGCGGTTCACGACCAACGCCCTGCGTGTCGGCGCGCTGGGACCGCTCTACGGGGAGATCGTCCCGGAGCTGCGACAGCGGACGACCGCCGACCTGATCGCGCTGTTCGATGCGGCGGCGGTCCCGTCCGGCCCGATCCTCGGGATGGACGAGGTCTGCCACGAGCCGCAGGTGGCGCAGCAGGCGCTGCTCCGCGACCTGGCCCACCCGACGGTCGGGCCGATCCGGCTGGCCGGCTTCCCGTACCGGCTCGACGGCAAACCCCTCCCGATCCGGAGGACCCCGCCGACGCTGGGCGAGCACACGGACGAGGTGCTGGCGGAGCTGGGGCTGGCGCCGTGACCTTGTCAGGGGGAGAGCTACCCAGTCGACGGAGCGGCAATCGTTCGTAGGGGCGATCCCTTGTGGTCGCCCGGCCGCCGCGACCGCCATCGCCCTGCAGGGCGGTAATCAGCGGTCCGGGTGCAATCCGGTTCGGTGGGACATGGGTGGCTGCGAACGGCGTGGCGCCTGATGGCGCGGGCGACCACAAGGGATCGCCCCTACCTGACCGGCCACTGCAGCAGCCACCGTCGCTCAGGACGATAACTGGCCGTCTGGGGTCAAGTCGGTTCGTCTCTGGCCCCAGACGATCGTTTCCCTACGTCGAGCATCCGCTGGGTGAACGCCGTCACGCGCTCGTCCAGCGCGATCGGATAGGCGTACCCCAGTCGATCCGCCACCTCCGTCGCGACCCGCCGGTACAGCGCGACCGTCTGGAACAGCGCGTCGACGTTTTGATCCATCCCGCCGTCCGCGTAGGACGACTCGATTTCCCGCCAGAGGTCGGCCGGGAGCCGTCGTCGCAGCCCCTTGCCGAGCGCCCCGACCGGCTTCGACCACCCCTCCGCGCAGCCGATCCACCATTCGAGCATCGGCAGCAGGTAGACGTGCTTCATGTCGTGGTCGAGCGCCCACTTCGCCGGGAATAGGTCGCCCCGCAGCAGGCACTTCGCGACGTAGGGGACGTCCGTGAAGAAGTCGTTGACCGCCACCTGGAACGTCGCCTCGTCGGGGCGCACCGGCCGGTAGGCGGCGAAGGTCGGCGGGGCGAGACGGGCCGTCCCGCCATCCTTGTCGAGCAGGACGCGGTAGCCGGCATCGAGTTCGGGCGGCAGGGTCCCGGCCGCAGCGATCGCGGGCAGCATCGCGTCCGGCCAGACGCTGAAGTCGATCTTCAGTCCGTCGGCGTACTGCACGACGTTGCCGATGACCAGAAGTCCGTGTGTCTCGTCGGGGTACGTCGCGTCCCAGTAGGCAACCAGCACCTCGCCGAAGGTCTCGACCCAGCGCCGGTCGGCGGCGAACGGCCCGATGTCCCGCACCGACAGGATCACGTCGTAGTCGGACAGGGCGTCGACCGGGGCGTCCGGGACGGCGCGGGTACTCGTCAGGAGCATGGCCCGGATCTCGTCCCGGTCGCCGGCCCAGTGGAGCAGGCGACGGATCGTTCCATCGACGTCAGGGACAGCGTGCATCGGTGACTTGCTCTCCTCCTGAGTGTCGCTGTCGCCGGTCCATGGGATTCCCCTGGCTTGCATGCGGAGGTGTTCCCGGGAGGAGCATATCGCGGGGTCCATGACCAAACGAGGTAGGTCAGAGGATGGGTGTGGTCCTGTGCCGCAGTGGGCGGATGTCCGACGCCTGAGTCCAGGCCTGCTAACTCAGAGAGGCCGGGCTGCCGGGCAGGGTCCTGATCGTCCCTATCGGTGAGACCAGCAGGACCACGAAGCCGGCCTGAACGCCGATAGCGGCGACGACCATCGTCAGTCCTATGCCGAAGACATCGGCCGTGAGACCGGCCACGAGGCCCCCAATGGGTGCCAGGGCGAGGGCAAGCACCAGCATCGTCGCGTTGGTCCTGCCAAGGAGATGCGGAGGCGTGATGGCCTGACGCAGGCTGAGCTGATTGATGGCCGTGATCGGCCCACCGAGGGTCGCGATCACCCGCGAGGCGATCAGGAGGGAGAGAGCACCACCGGGGATCGCTCCCGCCAGAGGGATGAGCAGCAGGGCCAGATCGCTGACGATCGCGCCCAGGATGATGGCCCAACCGACCCCGATCCGCCGGGCGACCCAGCCCGCCGCCGCCGCTCCGACCGGGAAGCCGGCACTCCCGGCCGCGAAGACCAGACCGAGTTCGGCGGGACTGAGACCAAGTTGACGTACCGCGTAGAGGACCAGGAGCGCATTGATCATGCTGGAGAAGAGATTGAACACGGCGAGCGACATCGCCATGCTGGCCAGGAGCCGATTATGGCGGACCAGGGCCAGTCCCTCGCGTGCCTCGGCCCAGGCGCCGCGCGTTGCCCGGATCGGCCTGGCCCGATCTTCTCCGGTGCGGATCCGGGCGAGCAGCCCGGCGGAGATCAGGTATGTGCATGCGTCGAGCACGATCGCGACCGGAGCTGTCAGCAGATGGATCAGCGCGCCGGCCAGACCCGGTCCGACGATCAGTGAGCCCGACCGGCTGATCTCCAGTTTGCTGTTGCCATCGACGAGTTGGTCCCGGTGGACCAGGGTCGGCAGGAGCGAGGGGTGGGCGATCTCGAAGAACGTTCCGAGGGTACCGACCAACAGGCTCACGATACAGAGGTAGGTGAAGGAGAGCAGGTCCAGGACGGCCATGACCGGGATGGTCGCCAGCAGTGCCGCGCGTCCGATATCCGAGGTGATCAGGATCGCGCGGCGGGGGAGGCGATCGGTCCAGACGCCGGCGAGCAGACCGACGAGCGGCGTCGGCAGGACGCCGGTCGCGGCCAGCACACCCATCTGCAAGGCAGACGCTTCGAGCGTGACGACGGCGAGGACCGGGATCGCCAGCAGCGTGATCTGGGACCCGACGAACGACGCCGTCTGCGCCGCCCAGAGCCGAAGAAAATCCGGGTGGCGCCAGAGACCGGGAATGGACTGTGGGGATCGCATGAGCATCGTAGTTCCACCCCAGCCAGGGTGAGGAGACGACGGTGACCGCAGCACTCATTCAGCCGCATCTCCAAGCGGGCCGTCATCTGTACGGCACGCTGACACGCTGGCTGGGTTTGCCGGGTCTATCGTAGCCAGTGTCGGCACGCTGCGATACCAGGTCCGGGCCTGCTCGGCGGCGACATGGGCTACATAACCTCCAGTACGGGCGACCGGTGGAGATTCCGCGCTCTTCCGGACCTGATCAGGGGGATAGTGAAGCCAGACACCGATCCCTGGCACCGGCCAGCCCACTGGAACCGCCCCGTCGGCGGGCAGGGTACTCTTTGCGGCAGCCGGGTTATTGATCGTGACAATGATGGAGTACTGAGTCCATGCCGAAGTTCGAGACCAACGCCATCCACGCTGGACAGGACCCGGACGCGTCGACCGGAGCCGTGATCCCGCCGATCTACCAGACGAGCACCTACGTGCAGGACGGCGTCGGGCGGCACAAGGGCTACGAGTACTCCCGGACTGACAACCCGACCCGGACCGCGCTGCAGGTCGTGCTGGCCGAACTCGAGGCCGGCGCCTGGGCGCTGTCCTACGCCTCCGGCCTCGCCGCGACCCAGAACCTGATGCAGTACACCCTCCGCCCCGGTGACCACATCCTGCTCTCGGACGATGCCTACGGCGGCACCTACCGGCTGGCCGCCCAGGTCATGGTCAACTACGGGATCGCCTTCAGCCTGGTCAACATGGCCGACCTCGACGCGGTGAAGGCGGCGATGCGGCCGGAGACGCGGCTGGTCTGGGCCGAGACGCCGACCAACCCCTACCTCAAGATCGTCGACATCGCCGGTCTGGCGTCGGTCGTCGACGGCCACGCCGCGAAGCTGGTCGTCGACAACACCTTCGCCTCGCCGTACCTGCAGCAGCCGCTCGTCCATGGTGCCGACTTCGTCCTCCACAGCACGACCAAGTACCTCGGCGGCCACTCCGACGTCGTCGGCGGGGCGATCATCGGCAACGACGCGGCCACATTCCAGACGCTGAAGTTCCACCAGAACGCGGCCGGCGCGATCTCGGGCCCGATGGACTGCTGGCTGACGCTGCGCGGGATCAAGACCCTGGCCGTCCGGATGGACCGCCACAGCGCCAACGCCCGCGCCATCGCCGACTTCCTCGCCGAGCACGACGGCGTCGAGCGCGTCTTCTACCCCGGTCTGCCCGACCACGTTGGGCATGACATCGCCGCCCGGCAGATGAGCGGGTTCTCGGGGATGGTCTCGTTCACCGCCCGCGGCGGCGTCGACAACGCCGTCCGGATCGTCGAGCGGACCAAAATCTTCGGGCTGGCCGAGAGCCTGGGCGGCATCGAGTCGCTGATCGAGGTCCCGGCCGCCATGACCCACGCCTCCGTCGTCGGGACGGGCGCCGAGGTCGAGCCCGGCCTCGTCCGGCTCTCGGTCGGGATCGAGCACATCGACGACCTGCTCGGCGACCTGGAGCAGGCGATCGGGTAGCTAGAGACTCGACCGAAGGTCGGCGCAATAGCTCCAGCACGTGAGGCTATCGAAAGGTTTTTTCGATAGCCTCGTCTCATTCGAAAGCGATTACGGTTATTCTTTCGATGGGACGAGTGCCCCGTTCAGGGAGGACGCTGGTGGACCGCCTTACTGAGGCAACCCGATGAATCGCCAAGACTATGGCAGTCCCCAAGCGGGACAGATTATCCGGGGTCTGGACGGAAACGACGCGTTTCTGCCGTCATCGCTCCCGCCGCAGTTCGAGTGGAACCCAGACTTGACGGTCGCGCTCTCACGGGCTGATGCCGTCGTCGGCGAGTTATCCGGCATTGGGCGTCTGTTGCCCGCCCCGGAACTGCTCATTCGTCCATACATTCAGCGCGAGGCGGTGTTGTCGTCACGCATCGAAGGGACGCGAACCACCCTGGATGAGGTGCTCCGGGAGGATCGAGGTCCAGAAACGGCGGAGCCGCAGGATGCCGATGCCACCGAGGTGCGGAACTATGTCGCGGCGATGGATTATGGTCTCGCGGCTCTGGCTCGTCGACCTGTCCTCAGCCTGAATCTGATCCTTGAGCTTCACGAGATTCTCATGGCCGAGATCCCCGGCGAGCGCGGCAGCAATGCTTCCCCTGGTCGTTTCCGGACGACGCAGAACTGGATCGGGAACCCGGGCAGCACGCCGAAGACCGTCCGCTATGTTCCCCCCCCACCGGAGCGGCTCATGGAGTGCCTCACCGCCTGGGAGCGATTCGTCAACGAGCCGTCTCCGATGCCGGACCTGGTTCGTTGCGCCCTCATGCACGAGCAGTTCGAGGCGATCCATCCGTTCAACGATGGCAACGGGCGGATTGGGCGTTTCTTCGTTACCCTGTTCCTGATCGAGCGGGGTCGGCCCTCGCAGCCACTGCTCTACCTCTCCGAGTTCATCGAAGCCAATCGGGAGGGCTACTACGAGAGTCTTCAGCGCATACGGACGCATGGGGACTGGGCGAACTGGGTGCTCTACTTTCTCGAGGGTGTGTCAGTCACTGGTCGGCGAGCGCTCGACCAGACGATCCAGCTGGTGGACCTCCGTGAGGCGTGGCGATCCCGTCTCCATCGACATCCCAGGCTGGTGGCACTCATTGATCCGTTGCTCTCCAATCCCTATATGACCGTCGCTCGGGCCAGCCGAGAGCTTGGCATCTCGGACCCGACCAGCCGAGCGGCCCTATTCGAGCTGGAGGCGGCCGGCCTGCTGACCCAGATCCCGTCCGGATCGCGGCGCCGACTCTACGTCGCGCGACCAATCATGGAGATCATCGATGGCCGGGATGGGGACTGATCGACTGATTGAGCGGCTCGGCGGGGGCGACGACGTCCGGTCCTGGGTCGAGCGGCTCGACGCCCTGGGCGAACCGTCCCGCCCGGTCGTGCTGCCGGCCGGGAGCGACCTGGTCGAGACGTTGCTGCGACTGTCGGTCGCCCATGAGGACATCGACACGCTGCTGGCGCTCCGGCCGACGCCCGACGGCGACCCGGACGCCTGGTGGCTGCTGGGACGGTCGGTGGAGAACGTCGTCCGCCGGATGGGTGTCGTCGCCGACTGGGAGCGGATCCCGCCGCTGCCCGAATCGTTCGGACCGCTCCGGCGGTGGTTCTGGGTCTATGTGTTCGTCGCTGCGCTGCCGCACGTCCGGGCGTACCACGCGGAGCGCCGCATCCCCGACGACATCTCGTGGGCGACGCTGGCCGACCTCGGGCGCCAGATGGCCGTCCACCGGAAGCGGCACGGGGAGAGCGGGTTCGACGACCCGGTCTGGGTCACGCTCCACTTCACCGGCGCCATCTACCAGCTCGGCCGGCTCCAGTTCGAACTTGTCCGGCTCGGCGACACGACCGGGCAGCGCATGCTGGACGGCGGGGCTCCGGTCGGGCCGGATGCCCCGGCGCTCAGTGTCCACATCCCCGGCTACTCCGGACCATTCTCGGCCGAGGCGTGCGACGCGTCGTTCGCTCAGGCCGTCCCGTTCTTCGCCCAGCACTTCCCGGAGGACCGCTACGAGGTGGGCATCTGCCATTCGTGGTTGCTGGACCCGCAACTGGCGGAATACCTGCCGGAGGCCTCGAACATCGTCCGGTTCCAGCGCCGCTTCCAGCCCATCAACGAGTTGCCAGCCGACAACGCCGGCACCCTCCGGTTCCTCTTCGGGATCGACCCGGACCTCCCGCTCGACGCCTACCCGCAGCGCACGACGCTGGAGCGGGCCGTCATCGGCCACATCCGCGCTGGCCGGCACTGGCGCGGCGGCGTCGGCTGGCTGCGCCTGTAACGCGCACGCCGAGCCGATCCGGGCCGGGTCGGCTTTCCGGGTGCGCTATCGTGACCACCGACGGCGACTCACCGGGTGACCGCCCGCCTGGCGATCCGCCGGGCAACGACGCTCCGGCCCGCGACAGGAACGAGACCGCCCCGCATGCCGACGCTCAGTGACCCGGTCGCGTTCGATCTCCTCGGTCTGTCGATCCGCTGGTACGCGCTGTTCATCCTGGCCGGGATCGTCGGGGCGATCCTGCTCATCCAGTGGCTGGTCCGGCGGCGCGGCCTGGACCGGGACTTCATCCTCGACATCGCGCCGTGGACGGTCGCGATCGCCATCGTCGGCGCCCGGGTCGCCTTCGTCGCCGTCTCGTGGGACCAGTACCGCGACGACCCACTCGACGCCCTCAACATCCGCGAGGGCGGGATCGCGATCCATGGCGCCGTGCTGTTCGGGGCGCTGGCCGTCGCCTGGTTTTGTCGCCGCGCCCGGCAGCGCTTCCTGCTCTGGGGCGACCTGATCCTGGCCGGCGTCGCGCTGGGACAGGCGATCGGCCGCTGGGGGAACTGGGCCAACCAGGAGGCCTTCGGCACACCGACCGACGCGCCCTGGGCCGTCACCATCGACCCGGCCCGCCGTCCGTCCGAGTACGCGGACAGCGCGACGTTCCACCCGACGTTCCTCTACGAGTCGGTCGCCAACCTGTTCAACGCCGTCGTGCTGAGTGCCATCGTCCTGCGGATGCCCGGCAGCCGGCGGCTGCGGGAGGGCGACGCCGTCTGGGCCTACATGGTCCTCTACGGGATCGAGCGGGCGATCATCGAGTCGATCCGGACCGACAGCGTCTTCGTCGGTCCGCTGCCCGGCCCGACCTGGGCCAGTGTGGTCTTGATCGTTGGCGGAATACTCGGCGCCGTCCTGCGTCGCACCGTCCGTCCAGGACGGCCCCGGGGTCCGATACAGGTTACCGACGGGGAGAGGGCACCTGACGAGAATGGCTCAGTGTCGAAATCGATCGTCGGGCGATGATTCGTGATGCTGCGGAGGGAGTCGCGTCACGTTCGTAGCGGATGACCCACCCGTCAGCGGACATTCGCTCCGTGAACGCCTCGATGAGTGATTGGAGCAGCACCGACCAGGCGGTCTGACGTGGGTCGCCGGGAAGGACCTCGGAGGGGAACTGGCCGAGGTATTCACCGGTCTCCGGACAACGGAAGCCGATTCGCCAGGTGCCGCTCCAGTCCTGAACCAGTCCGACTACGCAGGTGATCTCTTTTGGCGTCGGTACCTCGCGTGGTATCTCTCCCGAACAGGACAAGCCAGCGTCCCTCGCTGTCGACGGAGATCGGGCGGGCTCACGGGGTACGAGTGGTTGCACGCGAGGCGGATAGGCATCCGGGTGGCGCGTTGGAGAGGATCGCGTCGCTCCCATCCGAACGTCTATGTGCTGTCGGCTCCGGTGCGTCGTCTGGCCCTTCGGGGGCCGATTCCCATGTCGATCGGGGACCGCTCCGGCAAACGAGGAGGAACCCATGCGCTGGGACAGCGGTGGCGGAGTCGTCGAAGGTGGGATGGGTCCGGAAAAGTTGACCCGCTCGACGACAGGTTCTGTGCCTGCGTTGAGCGGCTTGTGACACCATTGGCAGCGATCATAGTGACCGGGACTATATGTATCGCAACTGCACCACTTCATCGGATCTCCCTCTACCAGGTGCGGCGCCACTGCCACGGAGCACGATCGGTATGAGAAGACATTCCAGAATTGGCGGACGATTCCGACAGGAAAGCGGTGAGGTTCAGTGGACTTAGTCGGGGTGACACCGTCACCCGCCTGACGGAGGAGTCACCCATCAGTCCAGCGGCTGCCAGCGGCAGAGATGGAGGGCCTCGTCGCTCCAACGTCGGCCATGAGACAGGCATTCCCGCCTGCCACATCGAACCGATCAAACCGGCAAGTGAGCACGACCAAGGACCGGTGGAATCGACGACCGGCCCGCGAGTGTCTCGCGGGCCGGTCGATCGTTGGCGGCTGACTCTTGAAGCGGGACGAACCGGTGGCTACCCCTTGAGGGCGCCGGCGGCGATGTTGCCGATGATGTGGCGGGCGCCGAGGATGAAGATGATCACCAGCGGGATCGTCGAGATCAGCGTCCCGGCCATCACGGCGGCGTAGTCGGTGTTGTAGACGCCGTTGAGCTGCGACAGCGCCACTTGCAGCGTCATCACCTCCGGGTTGACCAGCACGATCAGCGGCCAGAAGTAGTCGTTCCAGGTCGTGATGAAGGTGAAGATCCCGAGGAACGCCAGCGCCGGCCGGAGCAGCGGCAGCGCGACGTTGGTGTAGAGCTGCCAGTAGTTGCAGCCGTCGACCCGGCCCGCATCGACCAGGTCGTTCGGGATCGCGCCCATCGAGTACTGCCGCATCCAGAAGATACCGAACGCCCCCGCCACGCCGGGCACGATCAGCGCCTGGAGCGTCCCGACCCATTCCAGCCGCGACATGATGACGAAGCTGGGGACGGTGCCGAGCTGCGACGGCAGCGCCAGCGTCAGGAGCAGGATGACGAACAGGGGGCCGCGGCCGGGGAACGCGAACTTGGCGAAGGTGAAACCGGCCAGCGACGCGAAGAACAGCGTCAGCGCGGTCGTCAGGACCGAGACGATGACCGTGTTGAGGAAGGCCATCGGCAGGTCGACCGCGTCGCGCACGGTCTGGATGTTGTCCATCAGGTTGGTGCCGGGGATCAGCCTCGGCGGGTAGGCGTAGATATCGGATTCGTTGCCGGTCGCCATCACGACCAGCCAGTAGAACGGGAAGACCGAGACGATCACCCCGATGAGCAGGGCGACGTGGAACAGGACCTTGCCGGTCGTGAGTCGATTCACGGGGAACCTCCAGGCTGGACAGCCCGGAACACCCGGCTGGAAACCGGGCGTCCGGCCGTCAGCGGTGTCTGGACACCTAGTCGGCCGCGCGGTTCAGGATCCGCCAGTTGAGCAGGGAGAAGACGATCACGACCACGAAGATGCCCCAGCCGATCGCGGCGCCGTAGCCGAACTGGTTCTGGACGAAGGCCTGGTCGTAGAGGTAGAGCACCATCGTCAGACCCGCGTTGCCCGGGCCGCCGCTGCTGTCGTTGAGCAGGATCTGCGACTCGGTGAAGATCTGGAGACCGCCGATCGTCGAGGTGATCACGGTGAAGAGGATCACGGGCCGGAGCAGCGGGATCGTGATGTCGCGGAACAGGTTCCAGGTGCCGGCGCCGTCGACCTTGGCGGCGTCGTAGAGGTCGTCGGGGATCGCCTGCAGGCCCGCGAGGTAGATGATGGCGTTGTAGCCGGTCCACCGCCAGATCACCATCGACGCGATCGCGACCTTGATCCCCCAGTCGGAGGTCAGCCAGCCGACCTGGTCGGCCCCCGCCCATTGGAGAAAGGCGTTGAGCAGGCCGAACTGGTTGCCGAAGATCGAGCCGAAGACGATGGCGATCGCGACGATCGAGGTCACGTTCGGGATGAAGAAGGCGATCCGGTAGATCGACTTGCCCCGGAGCGACTGGTTGAGCATGAACGCCAGGACGAGCGCCAGCGCCAGCATCGGGATCGTCGAGATCACCCAGATGATCAGGGTGTTGACGATCGACTCGTAGAACAGCGCATCCGTGACGAGGTACTGGAACTGGTTGAGCCCGACGTATTCCATCGGGGCGATGCCGTCCCAGTTCTGGAAGGCGAGATACCCGGCGAAGGCGATCGGGAACAGGCCGAAGATCAGAAACAGGATGTAGAAGGGCGCGATCGAGAGGTACTGGGCGAGGTACCGCTGCCGGAACTTCGTCCATGAACTGATCGTCGGCCGGCTGATGGTGCCGGACGCCATGGACGGGGCTGGGGTGCTCAGCTCGGTCGTAGCCATCAGAAGACTCCCGTCGATTCGAACCGGACGAACGGCATCTTGTGCTCGACCTCACGCCGGACCCGGTCCTGGGCGTCCTCCCAGGCCCGGTTGGCGTCCTTGCCCAGCAGCGTCACGTTGGCGACCTCGTCGGTGAAGATCGGGTGGATCACGTCGTCGGCCGGGCTGTAGTAGAAGTTCGGCACCTGCTCGGCGACCGCCGAGAAGACCTCGTTGGTGACCTGGTCGCCGTAGAACGGCTGCGGCTGGTTGAGGATGGGGAGGTCCAGCGCCTCGGGCATTGACGGGTAGAGCTCCAGCTCGGCGAAGCCCTGCGCCTGCCCGGCCGCGGACTGGATCGTCCGGATGATGTCGAAGGCGAGCTCCTTCTTCGGGCTGGCCTGGGTGATCCCGAGGAACGACCCGCCGCGGTTGCCGGCGCCGCCCGGCGGCAGGGCGACCCGCCAGAGCCCGGCGGTCTCCGGCGCGGCGTCGGACAGCACCGCGCCCATCCAGACGGCGTTGTTGAACGAGGCGAGCCGGCCGGTCGTGACGGCGGCGCTCCAGTCGGTGGTGAACGTGTCGGCCGGGATGACCACGCCGGCCTGCGACGCCTGGATCGCCAGGTCCCATGACCGCCGGATCGACTCGCCGTTGCCGATGTAGACGTCATCGCGGTTGACGTAGTAGTCGGCACTCTGCCGGAGGCTGGTGTTGTAGACCTCGCTGCCGCTGTCGAGCATCGCGACGCCCGGCAACGCCGCCGCCAGCTGCTGCCCGGCCGCGAAGTAGTCCTCCCAGGTCGACATCTGGGCGGCGACCTCGGCCGGTTCCGAGGGCAACCCGGCCTGCTCGAACAGGTCGGTCCGGTAGAACAGGGCGGTCGGCCCGGTGTCCATCGGGAAGCCCATCATCTTGCCGTCGGCGGTAACGCCGGCGCCCCACTTCCAGTCCAGGTACTGGCCCTGGACTTCGGCGGCACCGAGTTCGTAGAGATCGGCGAACTCGCCCGAGGCCCGGAAATAGGTCGCGATGTTGTCGTTGAAGGCGACGATATCGGGGATGAATGTCTGCCCGGCCAGGGTCGTCCGGAGCTTGGACGCGTAGTCGCCGCCGATGACCTGGTCGTTGATCCGGACGCCTGGGTGATCGCGCTCGTACTGCCGGAACAGCTCCGGGTCGATCGACCGGTTCCAGTACCAGAGGGTCACCGCGTCCGGGTCGGCCCGGCTCCTGAACTGGTCGGGGACGGTACAGCCCCCGAGGATCAGCGGCGTCGCCGCCAGGGGGAGAAGCCGAACACGCCATCGTGTGTCCATGCGCTGTCCTTCTTCGGCCTCTCGTCTCGGTCCAGTCGCGACGGCGCGAATCCCCGGACCGGCGAACGGCCGGACCGGCTGGACGATGGGAAGGACCATGCCGCCCACAGCGGTGGGCGTCCGGTGGGCGACCGTGCCCGGGCCGATGACGGCATGGTCATCGCCTGCGAGACGCCGAGAGACGATACGAAACGCAGGGATGGCCATCATACGCCGTTCGGCTATGCGACGGGAGTGGCCCAGGACCTTTTGGTGGCCGCTCCATGCCGTGCTGGTTGCGATCCTGCGACGCCCGGACAGGCGGGTTGCCCGATTCGGCACCGCCGCGTGTCGCGCGAGGTGGGGACCATCGATGGCCCGGTGCCGCCAGCCGCTGGCGCAGTGGACCGTTCACAGGAGCACGGGACATCATGACGCAGACACCCTCTCGGGACGGATCGGCCATCGCCACGAGTGACCCCGCGGCCGCGAACGGGATCTGGACCGACCCAGGCGTGACGCACTGGCGGCGTGAGCGGCCGCACGTCCCGCTGTTCCCGTGGCCGGACCGCGACGGCGCGCTGGCCGGGATGACCGGCTCCCGCCCGGGCGTCATGCGGCTCGACGGGCAGTGGGCGTTCCGGTACGCCGGGCGGCCAGCCGAGGTTCCCGCCGACGTCCACGACACCCTGACGCCCGACGCCGGCTGGGACCGGCTGCCCGTCCCCGGCTGCTGGCAGATGCACGGCTACGGCTGGCCCAACTACGTCAACGTGAAATACCCCTACCCGGTCGACCCGCCGCACGTCCCCGACGACAACCCGGTCGGGCTCTACCGGCACTGGGTCGCCGTCCCCGCGGGATGGGCGGGACAGCGCCTGTTCCTGACCTTCGATGGCGTCTGCTCGGCGTTCCAGGTCTGGGTCAACGGCGAGCTGGCCGGCGCGAGCACGGCCTCGCACAACCCGGCCGAGTTCGACGTGACCGACCTGCTGGTGCCCGGCGACGACAACCTGGTCAGCGTCGAGGTCCGGCAGTGGTCGGCCTCGTCGTACCTCGAGGACCAGGACATGTGGCGGCTCAACGGCATCTTCCGCAGCGTCTGGCTGCACGCCGTCGACCCGGTCCACCTGCGCGACGTCCACCTCACGACCACGTTCGCCGACGAGGCGCTGGCGGACGCGACGCTGCACGTCCGTGCCTGGCTGCGCAACGGGGGCGACGCGGCCAGCGCCGGCGGGACGCTCCGGGCCCAGTTGCTGGACCCGGCCGGGCATCCCGCCGGGTCGACGACCCTGACCGCCGGCGACATCGCCGCCGGGGGCGAGGCCGGGCTGACCGCTAGCCTCGCCGTCGCCACTCCCGCGCTCTGGACCGCCGAGACGCCCGCCCTCTACACCCTGCTGCTCACCCACGAGGACGCCGGCGGGACCGTCCGGGCGGTCCACCGCCAGCCGGTCGGCTTCCGGACCGTCGAGATCCGCGACCGCCAGCTCTGGGTCAACGGCGTCTCCATCAAGCTCCAGGGCGTCAACCGGCACGACTTCCACCCGGACTATGGCTACGCCGTGCCGCACGAGGCGATGGTCCGGGACATCGAGCTGATGAAGCGGCACAACGTCAACACCGTCCGGACCTCGCACTACCCCAACGACAGCGCCTTCTATGACCTCTGCGACCGCTACGGGCTCTACGTCATCGACGAGGCCGACCTCGAGACGCACGGGTTCGACCTCGTCGGCGACTGGTCGCAACTGTCCAATGACCCGGAGTGGCGGGCGGCCTACCTCGACCGGGCCGAGCGACTGATCGGGCGGGACCGCAATCACCCGTCGGTCATCATCTGGTCGCTGGGCAACGAATCCGGCTACGGCGACAACCACGACGCCATGGCTGACCTCATCCGCGCTGCCGACCCGACCCGGCCCCTCCATTACGAGGGCGCCGTCCGCGTCCCCGAGCGGACCCCGGTCGCGACGGACCTCCATTCGACGATGTACCCGTCCGTCGACGACGTCATCCGCGAGGGTGAGCGGACCGACGACGATCGGCCGTACTTCATGTGCGAGTACGCCCACGCCATGGGGCAGGGTTGGTCACCCTCGCGGGTTGCCTGATTCTGCCGGGCGTTTTCGACGCTACCAGCTTGGCCGAGTCCAGCGTCTTGAGGGCCACCGCAGCAAACCATGCAGCAAAACCTCTCAGGATCGTCGCTAAGGGGCTCATTTCGCTTCCTTTGGGTAGAACTCGCTGACGTGCGCCAGCGCGTCCCGGAGCGAGTCCAGTTCGACGTGCGCGTACGTGTTCATCGTCGTCGCGATCTGGCTGTGGCCCATGATCTCCATGACGTGCCGCGGGTGAACCTTTCGGGCCGTCAGGAACGATCCCGTCGTGTGTCGCAGATCGTGGAAGCGTCGTCGCTCGAGGCCGGCCTCGGCGAGCGTGGCCTGGAAGCGCCTGGTGAGGGCAGTCGCGTCCAGCGCCGTCCCCGTGGGGCTGCAGAACACCAGGTCGAGTTCAGGATGCCAGTGCGGGCCGGCCAGGAGACGCTCCTCGAGTTGCCGAGTCCGGTGCCGCCGCAGGGCATCAACGACGTCGGACGGTAGGGGAAGGTAGCGCGTGCTACGTACCGTCTTCGGCTCGACGAGCAGGGCCCGCCGCGGCTTGTCGGCTGACCACTGGAGCTGCCGGTGCACGTGCAAGGTGCCCTTGCCGAAGTCGACGTCGTCCCAGCTGAGTCCGAGGATCTCTCCCTGGCGCAGGCCGAGCATGACCGCGACGACGTAGAGCGCCTCCTCGCGATGCCCGGAGATGTGATCAAGGAACTGGCTGACCTCGGCCGGCGACAGGGGCTTCGCCTTGTGGGTCTCGCGCTTGGGCGGATTCGTCAACTCGGCGACGTTGCGGGACACCATATCCCAGCGCACCGCCTGATTGAGCGCGATGCGCAGGACGGTCCGGATGGCGGCGATCGAGCTCCCCTTGAGTCCCTCGGTCCGTTTCTGCGAGAGCATGGCCTGGATGTGCTGGGCCGTGAGCTTGTCGATCGGGTGCCGGCCGAGGGCCGGGATCAGGTGACGGTTGCAGATACTCAGGCAGTTCTTGTAGGTCCGTGGTCGTCGCTCGACCTTGACGACGTCCTCGAGCCAGCTCGTCAGGAACCGGGCCACGGTCGGGACATCCGTCGCGACCGGGATGCCGCGCTGGTCGTCGCTGAGCAGCCTCGTGACCTTCCGGTTGACCTCGGCCCGGGTCCGACCTGAGACGTACTTGCGCCGAGGCGTGCCGTCAGGCTTGTAGCCCAATGACACGGCACCACGCCAGACACCGGCCTTCGTCTGGTAGATGCTGCCCTCGTTATGGCCGCGGCGTCCCTTGCCGGGCGACGCGGGCTTGGTTGGCTCATCGGTCATGACATCACCTGTTGGAAGAGTAGGAGCGATCGATCGTCACCATCGTCACAGAGTGTGAAAAGGCCGCAGGAGTGGGCAGAATGGGTGTAGATGACCACCGTCACCCCATCGTCACCGTGACGGTCATACACCGTCACACCTCGATTCTGGCTGTCCGAACGATGCGTCGACTGCACCCTGTCCATCGCCGTCCTTGAACCCTTGGATTGCCGGGGAACGTCGCAGCACGTCAGAGACAGTCGCCCCTCGGGATGGCTGGGTATTCGGCGAGTGGCTGGAAATGGCGGGATTGGGATACCACGCTGGTCGTCGCTCAGAAAGCGCGTGACCTTCCGGTTGACTCCGGCCCGTATGCGACCCGAGACGTACTTGTGCCGCGGCTTCCCGTCCGGGCCGTAGCCCAGCGAGATCGGCCCGCGCCAAGCTCCGTCCTTGGTCTTGCAGACGGAGCCCTCGCTGTGGCTGCAGTGGCGTTCGCCTGGGAACTTGTCGGGAGGATTGGTCATCGAAACACGCTCCACGGATCACGCGGTTACGGAGACAGACAGTTGGTCAAGGTTGGAGCGGGTTTCTGGGGGCTTTCGGCAGAAAGCCCCCCTTAGTCCAACAGAAAGTGTTCGGGGGGCCGGAAGGGGACGGGGGTAGTGTTTGTGGGCAGCGTCATAGACAGACCGGGAATCTAACCGTCGGTGGTCGGCTCGAGGCGAAGCTCAAGTGACCTCGTCCCGCCTGACCTGATCCAGAGCTTGTGCTTCTCTTCAAATCGCCGGCCTAGGGCATCGCTCCAGTTGTATACAAGGACGCCCATGGCTCTCCAGCTTCCCTCCGGGGCGAAGTTCTGCTCATCTCGTGTTTGTCCAAATGACATGAGCATCATCAGCGATACCCAAAGTCGGGCCGTCAATTGCTGCCCAGGTCGAAGCAGCGAGGCGTAAGGCAACGGTTGTGGCTGGACGAACCCAAATTCGTAGGTGTTCATTAGCGTCAGCATGCCAAACGGCACCCATCGTTGCTGGAAGTCCTTCACCAGTGTGGTACCAGTGTTCTCAATGAGGATACGAACTTGGTGTATATCGTTGTCCTCAAAGCGTCGGCTTAGCTCCCGCGCAACGGAGCTCATCCCCACATCGTCTGGCGATGCGCGCTGCAGAACCGGATAGCCTTCTTGGTCTGCCCGGGCAATGAGCTCAACAATGAGATCGCTGGACGAGCTGCTGGCCGTTGATGCTGTCTGATCCGGTTCTGGATCGGAAAGAGCATTCGCTCGCAGTTTCCGGATGAAATCACGTCCAATCATGCCGATGTTCTTGGCAAGCATCAATTCCAATTCTGCATCGGAGCCGTACCGTTCCTGCAAGCTATCTTTAGCGAGCTCCTTCTGAAACTCTCTCAACCTACGGAACTCCTCCGACTCTGCAGTCGCCAGGCTCACTGACTGGGACGAAAAATATGTGTGGACGGGTTTCCCGTTCTGAGCGAAGCGGTTGATCTCCGATGCGGTTCCCGAGACTGCGTCGTCTGTAGGTGTGCCTAGCCGCTGAGAGAAAATGGCAATAAGTGCACTGGCATGATCACTTAGCAGTTCGTGGATACGAGCTTGAGCCGGCATACCCATCCCTGGAGAAGCGTCTCGACTCCAGTGCATGGGAACCAGGACCACTTGGTCGTCCCTGGCGTGGATCGCATTCCACTGATCAATAGCGTTGCGCGCCGCCTGAATTCCGCCCGAGGCGTCCGATGGCCCAGCGAGCATGATGGGAAAGACTTGGGCTCCGAACGATCCGGCAATCACCGTGGAGGTCGCTGATGAGCTCCGAGAGGCCGAGCCTAGGATCCGCGTCGAGTCGTTTCCGTCCATCTCTTCCGTCAATGCCCGATCTCTTTCGCGTAGCCAGATCAGCCCGGCAAGACTGATACGGACTCGGAAGTCACTGGTGAAATACCCTCCTCGGATCAACCCCTTATCATGGAGCCGACGAATGTCGTCATATGCCTCTCGAAAGAATGATTCGTCCTCCGTCGAGTCTCCGTTGAGCAAGTCATTTAGGTTTCCTGGTGTCACCCTGTCACGCGGGAGATAATCGGGTGGTTGATCCGCGAAAGAGAGCTCACGAATCCCCTCTAGTAGCCGTGCTTCCGACAACTCGATATCCACGGAAGCTACTTGACGATCTAACAGACTCGGATCCCGAACAAGACTCTTACGGTCACGTGGGATGCCTCCAGATCCATCGTGAGAGCTTTGCTGAAATAGCGCAACGACAGGCGCCTGGAGGTCTCGACGGATAGTTCGGTAAAGTGCCCCAGATTCGACGAACCAATGAGCCCGGCTCGCCTCCGGTTCCTGCTCAGCCAGTCGTCTTTCAAGGTGACGTCGAGGAACTCCACCCATAGACCGATATTCTGGCGACTCACTCATTTCTAGAAGCGTCCGAGCGACAGTCAAGCAGACGTCGATGTATCGATCAGCTCGCTCGTCAGACGTCGTCATCGTGCTCGCTTCCTCCCCTCACAGGTTTCGCTGCCGCTGCTCGTTCGCCTCCAATGGTGCTCTCTCCTCGCTACACTGCCGGCTGATCACCGGTCCCGACATCGGGGCCAGCTCGTCGTCCGCGGGAGGACCGTTATGCGCTTAGTGTCCCGGAACGCGCTTACATAGGAGGGCCACTGTGGAGGGCCACTGTCCAAGTACTTGCGGCGGCGTCTATTGAGAGCCATTCCGCTCGCGACGATGAGCATGCCGAGTCCGATCAGCACCATCAGACCGGGGAATGGTGATGGGACGTCGACCGCACCGGTGCCGGTCACTAAGAAGATGACGCCGAGAATCACGGTCGAGCGAATCGGTCGTCCCATCACCATTCCCCTCAGCGTCCGACGGTTGACGGCGGTAGTCAGGCACTCACGTGCTAGCCGGTTTGATAGAATCAACGAGTCTCTCTACTGCTACCAACAGTCGAGAGGTGCTGCGGCCGCCGCGTGCTAGTTCACGCGGCGGCTTTTCCCATTCCGGAATCTCCGAATAACAGCCAGGCAGGCTCGATGTCGAGCACCTCGGCCAGCGCCCGGATCGTGGACGGCCGTGGGTTGTCGATTACTCCCGTTTCGATCCGAGCCACCGTAACGAGCGCCACCTTTGCTCTGGTCGCCAATTCCGCCTGAGTCAGGACCGCACGTTTGCGAGCCTCCTCAAGACGGTCTCCCAATGTATCCATCCTCCACCTCCTCAACACCACTATATCATGTCAGTGTCTCCAAAGGGTTGACGGTGATATATCATACATGTATCATTTGTGTACGAGGAGCAAGCAGCACCTCTCGACCGACAGAGCCGGATCCGGTGTTGGTAGCACCCCCGGCAAGTAATGGAGAGACTGAGCATGGCCACGACCGCCCCCGTCACCCCGGGCCGCATCGACTCCGCCGCCCGCTGGGCCGCCGCCCTCAATCGCGCCGTAGCCCACGGCGTCAATGTCACCCAGGACCTGGACAGCGGCACCTTCACCGCCCCGTCGACCGACGGCACCCGGCACTACGTCGTCAGCTGGTACGGCTGTGGATGCGCCGCCGGCCAGGGTGGCGATCCGGTCTGCCTGCACCGCGCCGCCTTCCGCCAGCACTGCCGCGACGAGGACCGCCAGGTCGCCCGCCTGCTCAATGAGGCCATCGAGCACGAGCCCGCCTTCCCGGTCCTGCCGCAGCATTTGGCCGATCTCTACGTTGAGGTCGACGAGGACGGCGAGCCTCACTCCGCCGAGCTGCTCGATCCGATCGAGCCGGACTACCGCATGTGCACTGACTGCCTGGGCTCCGGTTTCGCCCAGATGTATCTCAGCTTTCACCTGAACGACTACACCGAGGTCCCCTGCCGCTGCGGAGCGAGCGTCCTGTCCGGCACGGCGGCCTGACGATCCTGGCGACCCGGCATCGCCGCCGGGTCGCCTCCATGACAGAAAGGCACTCGACCATGGCAGCAACGATCCCCGTCACCCTGACCGGCACCAGTAGCGTCAGCGATTGGCCCGAGCGCTACACCCTCGAGATCACCGTCGACGAGCGCGGCCGGTCCACCTTCACGCTCGCTCGCAGCGGCGATCGGGACGAGGCCCGCCCGGTGATCACGGACCCCGATGAGGCCGTCTGGCTCATTGGGCAGGTCGAGGAGGGCATCAGGCGGCTCACGGCCCACCTCTACCGGTCAGAGGGCGTCTGACGGCACAGTCTCTGCACGGACGTGACTGACCAGGCGCCGACAGGCGGTGTGACGGCGGCTGGAGGCATGGCGCCGTATTCCACATCAATCAACGACAGGAGATCACATGACCCAGAGACCGTTCGGTCGACGTACGTTACTTTCCGTGGGGGCGACTGGGCTTGTAGCCAGCGTTCTCGTTCCACGCTCCGGCTTTGCAGATGATCACGATGGCACACCGCAGGCTACACCAACCAGTGGGGGTGAGGCTCATCCAGCACACATCCACTCGGGAACCTGCGAAGAGCTGGGTGACGTCGTCTTCCCGTTGAACGATGTTGCGCCGCTTGGTGCAGAAGCGACCCCAGCGGCCGGAACCCCTGCCGCGACGCCTGCTGCAACCCCAGCCGCAACCCCTGCCGCTGGTGCTGGTGACGTGGTCGCCGAGAGCACCACTGAGGTCGAGGCATCCCTCGACGACATCCTCGCCGTCGAGCATGCCATCAACGTGCACGAGAGCGCGGCGAATATCCAGAACTACATCGCCTGTGGTGATCTCGTGGGCCCAGCAACGGATGGCGAGCTGCGCATCGAGTTGCAGGAGCTCAATGACTCCGGCTACACCGGTGAAGCACACCTGGTCGACAATGGCGACGGTACGACGACCGTGACGATCACCCTGCGGCACACGAACGCTTAACGAGCGTGGTGGTCGTTGAACAGCGGCACCGACCAGTCCGTTACCGCCTGATCATCCCCATCGATACGGACGATACGGACGATACGGACCGAGGGCCACTGGAGTGATCCAGTGGCCCTCGGTGTGTCCGGATCGTGAGGCGACCCAGGATCACTCCTGGGGCCGGTAACCAAGGACGCTGGGGTCCGTGTGGTTGAAGTCCTCGTCGGTGTAGTGGATCGGACCCGGGTCAAGCCCTGGCGTGGGACCCGGCGGCCGTTGGACCCGGACGCGATCGGTCTCGGGGTGCCAATGGACCGGGAGGATAGGCTGGAGCTCGCTGAAGGTGTCCAGCACGTGACCAACGTGCCACCAGCCATCAGCCAGCGGGAGCGCCTGCCAGCGCCGCTGCGGCTGGACCAGCTCGGTTAGATTCGCCTTGCCCTGCCAGTCCTCCGGCACCCGGGAGCGTCGAAAGCGGGCGGCTCGCTCGAGGGCGGCATCAATGCGATCGGGCATGGGGAGAGTGTAGTCGGGTTGTGAGTCGCTCCCGCCCGTGACTGGCACACCTCGCCGGTGGTCGCTCGCTGATCGTGACGCCGCAACAGCAGAGCGCGGTGCGGAGCGTGTCGGCCGCTCTGCTACAGTTCCCGCTCTCTCGCGGTACCAAGCGCATGCCGAGCCCGACGCCGGGCGGATGCCGCGGGCCGCCCCGGACGATGCGCCCTTCCCGGTCCGAGTGGGCGTCCCGCGTGACTACCATGCCCCGGCTGTCCTCGCTCCCGTCGACGTCCGTCGACGGGCATCCGTCGCGCTCAAGCCCCTCCCAACTCCTCGCCGAGCCGAACTTCCGCCGCCTCTGGGTGACGCAGATCTTCTCCAGCGGCGGGGAGGCCCTGTCCCGGATTGCGCTGCCGCTGCTGGTCTACGACCTGACATCGTCGCCCCGGATGGTTGGACTGATCGCGCTCGTGCTGATCTTCCCCCAGGTGCTGCTCGCACCAATCACCGGCCTGCTCGCGGATCACCTGGACCGGCGTCGCCTGATGATCGCCGCGGATGCCTTCCGGCTCCTGCTCGTCGCACTGATCCCCTTCACAACCGATATCTGGCAACTGGCGGTGCTGACTGTCCTGGTCGCGG
>CADCWK010000293.1 GCA_902806375.1 uncultured Thermomicrobiales bacterium | reverse complement strand
ACCAGCTATCTGTTCGAGGATTCCAAGGACGCCAGCGACCTCTTCGCGCTGCAGAAGTTCGGCAACATCTACACCCGCCTGATGAACCCCACCACCGACGTGCTGGAGAAGCGGATCGCCGCTCTCGAAGGGGGCGCCGCCGCGCTGGCCTTCGCGTCCGGGCAGGCCGCCGAGACCGCCGCCATCCTGAACATCGCCCAGGCCGGCGACGAGATCGTCTCGACGACCAGTCTGTATGGCGGCACCTACAACCTCTTCAAGTACACGCTCCCGCGGCAGGGCATCACCGTCCGCTTCGTCGAGCCCAACGCCGCCGCTGTCGCCGCGGCGATCACCGACAAGACCAAGGCCGTCTACAGTGAGACCGTCGGCAACCCCAACCTGGTCACCCTCGACATCGCCGCGGTCGCGAAGGTCGCCCACGACGGTGGGGTGCCGCTGATCCTCGACAACACCATGCCGAGTCCGTACCTCGTCAACCCGATCGCCCACGGGGCCGACATCGTCATCCACTCCCTGACCAAGTTCATCGCTGGTCACGGCACGTCGATCGGCGGCATCATCGTCGACGGCGGGACGTTCGACTGGACCGCCTCGGGCCGGTTCCCGGAGTTCACCGAGCCGGACCCCAGCTACCACGGCCTCGTCTTCTCGGAGGCCTTCGGCAACCTGGCGTTCATCATCAAGGCCCGCGTCCAGGGGCTCCGCGACACCGGCGCGGCGATCAGCCCGTTCAACTCCTTCCTGATCCTCCAAGGCGTCGAGACGCTCAACCTGCGGATGGAGCGCCACAGTCAGAACGCCCTCCAGATCGCCCGCTTCCTCGGCGAGCACCCGAAAGTCGAGTGGGTCAACTACCCCGGTCTCGCCGGTCACCCGGCCTACGAGACGGCCCGCAAGTACCACCGCAACGGGCTGTTCGGCGCAATCCTCGGCTTCGGCGTCAAGGGGGGTCGCGAGGCCGGGCAGAAGCTGGTGGACAGCGTCGAGGTCTTCTCGCACCTCGCCAATATCGGCGACGCCAAGTCGCTGATCATCCACCCCGCGTCGACGACCCATAGCCAGCTGGACGAGAACGGCCTGCAGGCCACGGGTGTCAGCCCGGACTACATCCGGCTGTCGGTCGGCCTGGAGACGATCGGCGACCTGATCGCCGACCTCGAGCAGGCCCTGGCGAAGACGTAGCGCGAGAAGCGCCGACCACGACGACGATGAGACGGCCCACCCGCGTCCCGGGTGGGCCGTCCCGTTCACCGGATGCGCCTCAGTCGCGACTGACCTGAACTGGACGCCTGGACCTCTTCGGTGCCAGGCGACGCAGGGCCGGGCCGAGGCGGCGGCGAAGGATCGGCGGGGCCGATGCCAGGATCTCGACGTCGTCCAAATCCTGCCAGGCCGCGAACTCCGTCAGGGCCAGCGCGATGCCGCCGATCAGTCCTTCGGTGATCTGGACTCCCGGTTCGAGGTGCAGCGCCCTGATCTCCAGCCGGCGCTCCCTGCGGTAGGCCTTGGGGTCGAGACGTCCGACGAGTTGCCCGTCGTGCAGGATCGGGAGACTGAAGTAGCCGTAGCGGCGCTTCGCCTCCGGGGTGTAGCACTCGATCCGGTAGTCGAACCCGAACAGGTCCAGCGCCCGGGCCCGGTGCCAGACGACCGGGTCGAAGGGTGACAGCAGGATCGTCCCGGACGGACGGCGCAGACCCGCGCGGATCTCACCCAGCAGGCCGTCGGTGTCCGGCGTCGCATAGGCGAGTCCGATGTCCTCGATCTCCATTCGGATCAGCTCACCGCTCGCGATGAGCCGTGCGATGGCGGCCTTCGTCTCGGCCTGCGGCCGGCGGAAGTAGTCGGCGATCCAGCCAGCCGTGGCGACGCCGAGGGCGCGGGCGGCGACCCGGACGTGCTGATCGGCGACGGCGTCATCGTCCGGCAGCGTCGCGTCGTCCAGCTCCGGGAAGTGCTGCTCCCAGAGCCGGTAGATGCGGTGGAAGCGCTCCCGCCTCGCGACCGTGAGGCGACCCAGCATGAAGAGGTCTTCGAGGACCATCTTCTCCGGCTTCCAGTCCCACCACCCCTGCCCGCTCCCCGGTACATCGCGGGCGAAATCGGCGGCCCGGGTCTCGCCAGTAGCGGCCACGTGGGCGAGCACGGACGAGACCAGCTCCGCGTTGGCGTCCATCCGCTGGATCAGCCGGACGCGCCGGGGATTGGTGTCCCGCTGGTGCATCAGGACCCGCGAGCACGGCAGGTGGCCGACCGGCAGGAAGCTGGCCTCATGGGACCAGTACTCGTAGATCCGGCGCTCCTCCAGCGCTCGCTCCAGCAGCAGGGGATCGTAGCGACCCAGTCGCGACCAGAGCACGATGTAGGGGCTCCGGGCGACGACATGGATCGTGTCGATCTGCAGCACGCCCATCGCCTCGATGCACGCGACGACACCGTCGAGCGACGTGTCCGCCGACCGGCTGTAGCCGGGGGTCGTCAGGCCCTGCCGGGCGAGTAACAGGGTGACGGCTTCGGAGCGGGACACCATCATCGGGCGGGAGACCTTTCCTGGGAGGGCGCACAGCGACCCGCATTTCCTATAGGAAGGAGCGATCTGGTATCATTATGCAGTTCTGGGCAGCAAGAACCCGCCCTCATTGCTGCCACTCGAGAGGGAAAGCCACCTTGGAAATCGGCAACGTCAGGCTCGCCAGCATCGACACCGAGATGCGGCAGGGCTTCCTCGACTATGCGATGAGCGTCATCGTCTCCCGTGCCCTCCCCGACGCGCGCGACGGCCTCAAGCCCGTCCAGCGCCGGGTCCTCTACGCCATGAACGAGATGGGCATGCGCTCGACGGCCCGGTACCGCAAGAGCGCCGGTATCGTCGGTGAAGTACTGAAGAACTACCACCCCCACAGCGACACCGCCGCCTACGACACGCTGGTCCGGATGGCGCAACCGTTCAACCTGCGCTACGTGCTGGTGGACGGCCAGGGCAACTTCGGCTCGGTCGACGGCGATGGCGCGGCCGCCATGCGCTACACCGAGGCGCGGCTGTCGCCGATCGCCGACGAGTTGCTCAACGACCTCGACAAGGACACCGTCGACTGGGACCCGAACTACGACAGTACCCTCATGCAGCCGCGGGTCCTGCCGTCTCGTCTGCCGAACCTGCTCCTCAACGGCAGCGTCGGCATCGCGGTCGGCATGGCGACCAACATCCCGCCACACAATCTCGTCGAGATCTGCAACGCCGCCGCCTACCTGATCGACAACCCCGAGGCGACAGTCGACGAGCTGATGGAGATCGTCCAGGGGCCGGACTTCCCGACCGGCGGGACGATCCTCGGGCGTGAGGGCATCAAGGCCGCCTTCGCGACCGGTCGCGGCCGGGTCGTGATCCGAGCCAAGGCCTTCATCGAAGAGTCGCCGCGGGGCAACCGATTCCAGATCGTCGTGACCGAGCTCCCCTATCAGGTCAACAAGTCGAACTTGCTGGAGCGGATGGCCGAACTGGTCCGCGAGGGCAAGCTGGACGGCATCAGCGACCTGCGGGACGAGTCCGACCGCAACGGCATGCGGGCGATCATCGAGCTGAAGCGCGACGCCCAGCCCAAGCGCGTCCTGAACAGCCTGTTCAAGCATAC
>CADCWK010000292.1 GCA_902806375.1 uncultured Thermomicrobiales bacterium | reverse complement strand
AGGACGGGACGATCCAGGGGATGATGGAGCTGGCCGGCATGGCCTACGTCGGCTCCGGCGTCCTCGGTTCCTCGGTGGCGATGGACAAGGCGATGGCCAAGACGGTCCTCGCCCAGGCGGGACTGCCGCAGGTCCCGTGGCTGCTGGTCCAGCGCCGGGAGTGGCGGCACGCCCCGGACGACATCCGGGAGCGGATCGCGGGGGAACTCGGCTACCCCTGCTTCGTCAAGCCCGCCAACATGGGCAGCAGCGTCGGGGTCAGCAAGGTCCGCGGACCGGCAGAGCTCGACGCGGCGATGGCGGCGGCGGCGCACTTCGACCGCCGCATCCTGGTCGAGCAGGGCGTCGACGTCCGCGAGGTCGAGGTCTCCGTTCTCGGCAACGAGGACCCCATCGCCAGCGTCGTCGGCGAGATCGTCCCGGCGCACGAGTTCTACGACTACGACGCGAAGTACGTCGTCGACGGCAGCGAGCTGATCATCCCCGCCGACCTGCCCGCCGAGACCGTCGCCGAGATCCAGCGGATTGCGATCACCGCCTTCGCCGCCCTGGACCTCGCCGGGCTGGCTCGGGTCGATTTCTTCGTCGAGCGGACGACGGGGAAGGTGTGGATCAACGAGGCCAACACGATCCCCGGCTTCACCGCGACCAGCATGTACCCGCTGCTCTGGGAGGCCAGTGGCATGCCCCTTCCCCGGCTGGTGAGCGCCCTGATCGAACTCGCTATCGACCGGCACGGCGAGCGCGACGCCCCCAGCGATAGATGAGCCGGGGACGACGTTGTCCGCAAACGGGACCGTCCGGACAATGCTGGTATACTCCCGCGGATCTCCATTGCTCCCCACGGGTCCCCATCATCGTCGCGTCGATCGGGTCCCACCGTTGCCGCGTGTCGCGTGGATCGGTCCGGGGAATGGCTGGCAATGGCTCCAGGCAATCCGTACCGTGACGGGTCACGCATGGCGCGGCCCGTTTCGGTTTCGCTGAGAAGGCCGTATGCCGGTCGGCACGCGGGCGGCGTTGGTCAGGGAAGGTAACGAGAACGATGCAATCACGTGGGCAGACACCGGGCCGGGGTCAGGGCATCCGGGTCCACGGAGCGTCATCGCCCCCGGGCACGTCGCGCCGGGCGGCCCCGCCGCCGCCGATGAGCACCTTCGACGACATGGATGAGCCGGGCGACTCACCGTTCAGCGACTTCGACACGATGCTCGACGCCTTCGCCCGGATCAAGGTGATCGGGGTCGGTGGCGCCGGCGGCAACGCCGTCAACCGGATGGTCCTCTCGGGCGTCGACGGCGTCGAGTTCGTCGCCGTCAACACCGACGCCCAGGCGCTGCTCAACAGCCAGGCGCCGATCGCCGTCCGGATCGGCGACAAGCTGACCAAGGGTCTCGGCGCCGGGGGTCGGCCCGAGGTCGGTCACCGGGCCGCCGAGGAGAGCGCCGAGAGCCTCGACGAGATCCTCCGCGGCAGCGACATGGTCTTCATCACCGCCGGGATGGGCGGCGGGACGGGGACGGGCGCCTCACCGGTGCTGGCCAAGATCGCCAAGGCGGCCGGTGCGCTGACCGTCGCGGTCGTGACCAAGCCGTTCGACTTCGAGGGCACCCGCCGCCGCCGCTCGGCCGAGGAAGGCATCACCGCGCTCCGGGACGTGGTCGACGCCCTGATCACGATCCCGAACCAGAGCCTGCTCCGGATGGTCGACCCCAAGACCCCGATCACCGAAGCCTTCCGGATCGCCGATGACGTGCTCCGGCAGGGTATCGCCGGGATCTCCGACCTGATCACGAAGCCGGGGATCATCAACCTCGACTTCGCCGACGTCAAGACGATCATGCAGGACGCCGGCAGCGCCCTGATGGCGATCGGTCACGGGCGTGGCGAGACGCGCTGTGTCGATGCCGCCCGCGAGGCGATCGAGAGTCCGCTGCTCGAGATGAACATCCAGGGCGCGACCGGGGTGCTCTACAACATCACCGGCGGCAGCGACCTGACCCTGTTCGAGACCAGCGAGGCGGCCGACGTCATCAGGGCCGCCGCCGACGAGGACGCCGAGATCATCTACGGCACCAGCATCGACGAGTCGCTGGGCGATGCCGTCACCATCACCCTGATCGCGACCGGCTTCGACGACACGGATGTCTACGCGCAGCCGCAGCCGCAGCAGCGGGGGGCACGGTCGGGCAGCCGGCAGCCCGTGGCCGCCGAGCCCTATGGGCGCGAGCCGTACAACCGTGACCCCTATGGCCGTGATTCCTACCGGCAGGAGCCCAGCGCCCGGCAGGATGCCGGCTATCGGCAGGAACCGGCGGCCCGGCAGGATCCTGCCTATCGCCAGGACCGGAACGATCGCCAGGAGCGCGCCGATCGGCAGGAACGACCCGATCGGGGCGAGCGCCAGCGCCCCGCCCAGCGGCAGCCGGTGGCCCAGCCCGTGATGCCCGACGATGACTGGGGCAACGACGCGGCGATCATCCGCTTTCTCCGCGACCGCTAGTGGTCGCTCGGACGGGACCGGTCGCCGACCGGTCCCGTCTCGTTTTTCGGCCCGCTCACCCCAGCCTGAACAGGAACCTCTGAAGGATGCGCTGTCCGTTCTGCCAAACCAGGGACTCTCGCGTGCTCGACAGCCGCGAGCAGGGCAACGGCGGCGTGATCCGCCGCCGGCGCGAATGCCTGAATTGCCATCGCCGCTTCACCACGTATGAGCGGGTCGAGGGCGGTGGACTCATGGTCGTCAAGAAGGATGGGCGCCGCGAGGAGTTCAGCGTCGGGAAGCTGCGCCAGAAGATGCGCGTCGCCCTGACCAAGCGGGCCGTCCCCGAGGCCAACGTGGACGCCGCCATCACCCGGATCGAGGCGGACCTGCTCGCGCAGGGAGTCCCGGAGGTCCCGTCGACCCTGATCGGCGATCTGGTCCTGCGCGAGCTGCGAGGGCTGGATGAGGTCGCCTATATCCGGTTCGCGTCGGTCTATCGCTCGTTCAAGGATATCGACGAACTCCACCGGGAGATCGAGGGGTTGCGTCCGGCCGCCGGTCGCGGGGTGATCAGGCCCCCACGGGTCCGACGTCGGGTCCGGCCGACCAGCCCTGCGCGGCGCGGTGACCGCTCAAACGGCTGACGCCCCCTGCAGAGCTCCAAGGCCCCAGCCCCCATCGATGTCCTGTAGCCAGGGGACGTTCCGGCGCCCCTGCCAGCCAGGAGGGACAGACGTCCCAGGTTCCGTGATGATGGGGAGGACACGCCACCTTCCCTGCTCCGGCCCCGGCGCCGGTCCGGTCAGTCCCGGTCGTGTGCCTCGCTGACCTCCTTGCGGGCCTCCCGCGCGGCCTTCGGGTTGGCGACGTACTGGACGCCGCCCTTGCTGCCCTCGACCTTCTCGGCGTCGGCCGCCTCGCGCTCCTTCGCGCTCATCTTCTCCCAGGCGTCCTTCGGCAGGTAGCGATGCATGACGTCGTCGCGCTCGGCCGGCTTGCCGTCGGCCGTCGTCCACTCCTCGTCCTGCCACTGTTCGAGATGCTTCTGGTCCTCCGATCGCTCCTCCGACGTGTAGCCGCCGCCCTGCTTCTCGTACTCGTGGACGAGCAACTGCGACTTGCGGGCGCTCCACTGGCCGGGTTTGCCGCCCTTGT
>CADCWK010000291.1 GCA_902806375.1 uncultured Thermomicrobiales bacterium | reverse complement strand
AGTCACTGCCCGTGCCTGGGTCACTGCCTCCCCCCACTGCCCACGCTGACCGGGTTCTCCTGTCCGGTCGTCTCCCTGGCGCGGCGCGGTCGATCCCAGCCAGACCTGATGTGTTTGACTGGCCCACTTCATGCGTCAGCTCTATCGTGCATTGTCGGCACTATTACTCCGGTACACGATCCAGGGTTCGTCGACGTGAGGGACAGTCGGTGAACGCACGCTCGTTGAGCGAGTTGAACGGGTCCCTGACTCAGAAAGGGTAGACATGAACGTGTTCCGTACCTCTGCATCCACCGGTCTCGCTTCAGCGATTGCTGGCATCGCCCTCTTCGGGGCCGGTCTCGGCGTGACCGCTCAGGACGCGACCCCGACGGTCGTCCCACCGGTTCCGACTAGTGGGATGACGGCCGCGATCCACCAGGGCTCCTGTCAGACGCCAGTCCCACAGGAGATCGCCAGTCTCGGTTCGTTCGGTGAGCCGACGAGCGAAGACGGTCAGATCATCGAGACCCAGGGCATCCAGACCAGCCCCGCTCTGTTGCAGGCAGCTGCCGAGGGTGTCGCGTTCAACCTCAATGAGTCACTGGCCTCGGGTGAAGCGTTCGTCATCCTCGTCCACCAGAGCCCGGAGCAGTACTCGACGTACCTCGCGTGCGGTGAGATCGCCGGTCCCGTCGTCAACGACACCCTGGCCGTTGGCCTTCGCCCCATCAACAACGCTGGCTTCGCCGGTATCACGACCCTTGCGGCCGACGGCGAGAATGTCAGCGCCACGTCCTACCTGATGTCCGACATCCTGGCGCTGTCCGGTGGCACGACGAGTGGGACGCCAGAAGCGCAGCCGACTCCGATCGCGGCGCAGGGCACGTTCCCCCCGACCGAGGCTCCGACCCAGGCACCGACTGAGACCCCGGCTCCGCCGACCGAGGCACCGACCGCGACCGTCGCGCCGCCGACCGCGACCGTGGCTCCTCCGGTTGAGGTGACGACCACCCCGGCCGTGGTCGAGGTCACGCCGACGCCCGTCTCCTAGATCTAACACGATCGAAGGCTGACACCCTGCACTGGCAGAGTCCCGTAGTCCATGCCTGGACTGCGGGATTCGCCGCTGCGGGGTGTCCGCGTGTCGGGCGGTAATGACGGGGCCCGACGGTTCCCCGCGTCGGCCGCGCTGGAGCGGTCGTCCATCGCCCCGGTTCCGGTGGGCGGACCCGTGAACCTATACTGTGGCCCATGTCCGGGGCCCGGGACGCGGGTCTGGTCTGGTCCGACGCGATCGTCCGATGGAAGGGAGCCTCCGCTGGTCCAGATCCCGGCCGCCAATCACCCGGTCCAGCGCCAGGCCGCCTTCGCCTGGGTACCGGGTGGCGTCTTCACGGTCGCGGTCCTGCTGGTGGTGGCGCTGTTCGTCGTCGCCCCCGGCTCGTTCGCGACCAAGGCGCACCTCGCCCTCCATGGACTGTGTGCCCAGACACCGACGCATACCTTCGCCATCGGCGGCCAGCCGCTGCCGTTCGACGCCCGAATGACCGGGATCTACGGCGGGTTCGCCGCCGCGTTCGCCTGGCTGGTCTGGCGGCAACGGCTGGCGTCGGCGGCGCTGCCGTCCTGGCCGGTCGGGGTGGCGCTGCTGGGCTGTGTCGGCGCGATAGGCATCGACGGGACCAATTCGCTCCTGCTCGATCTCGGGCTGCCACACCCCTATGCGCCACACAACCTGCTGCGTCTCGGCACCGGGATGCTGGCGGGCGTCGCGCTGGCGGCGGTGCTGGTCTATCTCGTCGCCGGGACACTCTGGCGCGCCCCACGAGACCATGAGGCAGCCATCGGTGGCTTGCGAGAGCTGGCCGTGCTGGTCGGGCTCGGCCTGCTGGTCTGCGTGTCCATCCCCTTCGCGCCGGGCTGGCTGTACGGGTCGGTCGCCGCGCTGTTGCTGGCGTCGGCCGTGACGGTGGTCTCGACGGTCGCCCTGGTCGGGTTGGTCCTCGCCCGGCGGCAGGACGGCCATTTCCGGACCTTTGCCGACCTCCAGCGAACGGGGGTGGCAGCGCTCGGTCTTGGCGTGCTGGTCATGGCGACCATCAGCGGCGCGCGCCTGCTGGCCGAGACCAGCGCGGGTCTGCCGCTGCCAATCCACTGATCCGGGGTAGGAGATCCGTCGCGGACGGCCCATGACCGACCGCCTGCGATCCCCGGTCGAGGACAGCCCGTCGGGCGATGGCGTGCCGGCGGCGTCCGCCCTCCCGTGGTTCGGAGCCGATCCCTGGCCAGGAGGATGTCAGCCAGGATCGTCCCGGCCCGGCGCCGCGAGCGAGGCGGGGACGGGTCCGAAGCTATCGGCCGTGCCGCAGGATCCGCGTCGCCGGAGCTCGAACGCGTAGACGACCAGTTTCGACTGGACCCGGTCGCTGCCACCGATTCGCTCGAAGAGCAACTCCACTGCGCTCTCCGCCATGCGCTGGGTGGGTTGGGCCAGGGTCGTCAGCGGTGGTTCGACCAGCTCGGCCCAGAACGGGTCGTCGATGGCGACGAGCGCGACCTCGTCCGGCACGCCGAGGTTGCGGGCCCGGAGCGCCCGGAGCGCCCCGATCGTCATCAGGTTGTTCGCCACGATGATCGCGGTCAGCGTCTGGTCCTCGTCGAGCAGCGCCTCGGTCGCGGCCTGGCTGCTGTCGATCCGGAAGGCGCCGACCACGGATCGAGGGGGTAACCCCCGCGCGGCCATGGCGGCCTCATACCCGGCCAGCCGCTCGCGGCCGGTCTGGATGTCGGCGCGGCCGCCGATGAACCCGATCCGCTGGTGACCGGCCCCGAGCAGGTGCTCGGTCGCCCGCCGGGCACCGCCGGCGTTGTCGACCACGACGGCGTCGGCGCGTGGGTCCGAGACCGTCCGGTCGAAGGCGACCAGCGGGATCCCCATGTCGAGGAGCCGGCCGATCTCCTCGGTGTCTGGATCGGAGGGGACGAGGATGACGCCCTCGACGCGCTCCTCCATGAGCATGTCGAGGTAGGCGCGCTGCTTGTCGACGGTCTCGTCGGTGTTGCAGAGGATGACGCGGAAGCCGAGGCCGTACGAGAGTTCTTCGACGTACCGCACCATCTGGGTGAAATGCGGGTTCTCGATATCGGAGACGATCACCCCGATGGTGGTCGTCTTCTGGCGCCGGAGGTTGCTGGCGAGGCGGTTGGGCCGGTAGCCGAGTTCGGCGGCCGCCTGAAGGACGCGCTCCCGGAGCGCCGGCGTAACACCGGCCGTACCGCTCAGGGCCCGCGAGACCGTCGCGGACGAGACTCCGGCCCGTTCGGCTACCTGTTTGAGTTTCGCCATCTTGCCCTCGTCTGCGTAATCGATTGCCATCGTAACACCGGGCCGCGGTGCGTGAACATGCCCGGTATGGCGGCTTTTGCCGGCCGACGGTACGCGAACTGGAATCGATTACACCATTTCGGGTCGTGGTCTCCGGTCCGTACATGCGTCCGGAAGCAGGAGCGTCAAGGAGGATACGGCGCGTCGCGGCCGGTGGGATCCTCCCCAGGGCCAAACAGCCCGGACGGGCGAGATGTCCGGCAGCCAACCGGGGTCGCCGGGCGGTCGGACGACGACCGGACCGGCCCGATCCACCCACCGCTGTCCCCGTAGGAGCCCG
>CADCWK010000290.1 GCA_902806375.1 uncultured Thermomicrobiales bacterium | reverse complement strand
CCACTGCCCGACGAAGATGGACCAGTTGGCATTGCCACGGATCCGCAGGAACGCGGACAGGCCGATGGACGCCAACGCTGCCCAGTACCAGGTGCTCTCGGGGATGCCGTCGGTGATCCGGATGACCTGGCTATCAGACTCGTTCTTCGCCATGTGATAAATACCTCTGCCAGAGGGGCAAGGCCCCTCGTGGTCGATTGGCTTCCCGCCAGACGGGTCGCTGCCGACCCGCCGACGAGCAGCCTCGTCGCACCGGGTGTCAATCCCATTGGTGCAGACCACGTGCCGCGACTGCGCCAGACCCGGAATCAGCACCTGTCCCGGCGTCACGACCGTGCTACGCTATCCGGTGCACTTGCCTCCCCTGTGCCCGCAGGGCCATCCCGCCGGAAAAGATTCCCAGATGTCCACGCCCGCCACGAACACCTTCGAAGCCATTGCCAACACCGATCCGCAACCCGTGTCGACCGCTCCTGTCCGGCGCCGGGCCGTACCGCTGTCCGCCCGCAAGACCGGGCTGTACGACCTCAGCCTCGCCGCGCTGACCGAGCGGCTCGTCGCGATGGGCGAGCCCGCCTACCGGGCCCGCCAGATCTACACCGGCGCCTACCGGCAGCTGGCCCCGTCCTACGAAGCGATGACGGACCTGCCGAAGGCCCTCAAGCCCCGGCTGGAGGCCGAGTTGCCGATCCAGCTCCTCGAACCGGTCGAGATGCTGCACTCGGACGACGGCGACACGGTCAAGGGACTTTTCCGGACCGACGACGGGGAACTGTTCGAGACGGTCCTGATGCTCTACCCCGACCGCGCCACGGTCTGCGTCTCCTGCCAGGTCGGTTGCGCGGTCGGCTGTGCCTTCTGCGCGACCGGGATCGGCGGCCTGATGCGTAACCTCAGCGCCGGGGAGATGGTCGAGCAGGTCATCTGGGCGGTCCGGACGGCCCGTGACCGCGGCCGGCAGCTGACCAACCTCGTCATGATGGGGATGGGTGAGCCACTCCAGAACTACCGGGCGACGATGGCCTTCATCAGCATCATCAACGATGCCGCCGGCCTCCAGTTCGGTGCCCGCCGGATCACGATCTCCACCTCCGGCATCATCCCCCGCATCCAGGCGCTGGCCGACGAGCCCTACCAGGTCAACCTCGCTGTCTCGCTCCACGCGCCCAACGACGAGCTGCGGGACCGGCTGGTCCCCCACAACACCCGCTACCCGGTCGCGGACCTGATCGCGGCCTGCAGGGAATACACGGACAAGACCGGACGCCGGATCTCGTTCGAGTACGCGCTGATGGCCGGGATCAACGACGGCGATGCCATCGCGACCGAGCTGGCCCGGCTGCTCCGGCGCAGCGGCGTCCTCTGCCACGTCAACATCATCCCGTTCAACAAGGTCGAGATCCTCGACTTCGAGCGCCCGACGACCGCCCAGATCGACCGGTTCGCCGCCATCCTGACGGAGCACGGTATCGCGACGACGGTCCGCTACTCCCGCGGCCTCGACATCAAGGCGGCCTGCGGGCAGCTGCGGGCCGAGCACGAGGGCATCATCCCGGTGCGTTCCCCCGGGGTGGCGGCCGCCCCCGGTCAGTCAGCCAACGGCGACGGTGAGACCATCCCAGGCGAGGTTCACGCCGTCGGGTAGCCGGGCGTCGACCTCGGCGTGGCCCATCTCGTGGCTGATGTGGGTCAGCCACGTCTGCCGGGGGCGGACCCGGTCGACGACGGCGAGCGCCTCCTCGACGCTGAGGTGGGTCGGGTGCGGTCGCTCACGCAGGGCATTCAGCACCAGCACGTCGGTCCCCGCCAGCAGCGCCAGCGTCTCGTCGCTGATCAGCTTCGCGTCGGTGATGTACGACAGGTCGCCGATCCGGTAGCCGAGGATGGGCAGGCGCCCATGCTGGACCGGCAGCGGCACGACCGGCGTGCCGAACGGCTGGAACGGCCCCTCGACGGTGAAGAGGTCCAGCTCCGGCTTGCCGCCCCAGAACCCGAGCCAGTCGCCGAAGGCGTAGGCGAACCGTTCCCGGATCATCTCCGCCGCGACCTCGTTGGCCCAGACCGGGATCCGCGCCTGCTGCAACTCGTTGAAGCGGCGCATGTCGTCCAGCCCGGCGGTATGGTCGGCGTGGCCGTGGGTGTACAGGACGGCATCGACGTGGTCGAGCCGGGCCGTCAGCGCCTGGATTCGCAGTTCCGGCCCGGTGTCGATCAGGTAGGTGCGCTCGTCGCTGTGGTCGCGGATGACCGCCGATGCCCGGAGCCGGCGGTCGCGCGGGTCATCCGACCGGCAGACGGGGCAGTCGCAGCCGATCATCGGGACGCCGTTGGACGTGCCGGTGCCGAGGAACGTCAGTTCGCGCATCGCAGGTCCGCTCTCGCCCCACTGTCCGGCCGCGAAGGACCAGCATCACTCGGCTTCCGCGACCGCCGGAAGCGGTCGGGAGAGTATAGCGATCGGACTGGCCGCGTCACGCGGGATGGGAGTGCGCGCCGGAGCCCGTCGTGGCGCGACGACCCCTCCACCTCGAACCGGTCACCTGGTCCCTTCCCGTCCCCGGTCCGATTCACGGGATGGGAGCCCCGGTCACTCCCCCGCGATCCAGTCCAGCAGCCGCTGGCAGCGGAGCGGGTCGTCAGTGAGCCCCGTCTCCAGCGCCCAGAGCCAGTAGTCAACGAGCCGTACGGTCGACCAGGCCACGGCGAGTTCCCGGTCCAGCCCGGCCGCCTCGCAGACGATGCGAACGAAGCGGTTGAGGTCGTCGGGCTGACCCATACCGTCGACCCGGCGCAGGAGCAGCGGCGAGATGGCGTACGCCGGCTCCCCGGCGATCGGCATGGGATCGATCGCCAGCCACGGTTGTCGTGTCGCCGCCAGCACGTTGCCGTCCCAGAGGTCACGGTTGACCATCATCGCCCCGGCGCCATGCGGCAGCGACGTCGCCAGGTCGACGGCGAGGTCGAGCGTCCGGCGCGGGAACGGGCGGCCGAGGTGCTCCCACCGTCCGGGCAGGCTCGTCGTCATCGTGACCGCCTCACCCGCGACGGTCGGCAGGGTGGGGTCGGCGGGGATCGCCATCTGGCGGATCAGTGCGCCGGCCACCCGGGCCGCATCGTCGCTGGGTAAGTCCGACATCGATCTAGTCGCGTCCAGCCGTTCGAGCAGCGATGCGCCGTGGTCCCGGTCGTCCCGGAGCAGCCGGACCGTCCCCTGGCCATCCCATCAGCGGAGTGCCGCCGCCTCGTGCCGGGTCGCGTCGTTGCGCCGGGAGACCTTGAGCGCGGCCGGTTCCCCGCACGCGACGACCGGCAGGACGAGCGCCGTCGCGCCGTGCCAGATCGGCCCGTCGGGGATCAGTTCCCAGCGTTCGATCAACCGGTCGAACGTCGCAGGCAGAGCCGTGAGCCAGTCACGACCCTCGTCACCATCGACCTGGATAATCCGCTCCGCAAAGGCGGGCAGGATGTCCATCACAGATCCTCCGACGCGGTTCCGCCATGGCCGTCTATGCTCCGTCGCAGGTCTTGAGCGCATCAACGACCGTCACAGCGAGGGCGAGTCAATGAGAGGGGATCACTGCACCGATCGGCTCCCGCGTTCCCATGACGCTGTGCGCGGTCCATGAACCCGGCCGTTCATGCCCAGGAGGCTCGG
>CADCWK010000289.1 GCA_902806375.1 uncultured Thermomicrobiales bacterium | reverse complement strand
GCCGGCGCCGTCCTGCTTCCCGTACCGGTCGACGACGAGGGACTTCGCCCGCTGGGAACGGCTCGATCGGTTGGGGCGCGCCTGGTCTACACCACGCCGTCGCACCAGTTCCCGACCGGGGCGACCATGAGCGTCGGACGCCGGCTGGAACTCCTCGCCTGGGCCCGACGGACGGACGCCTGGATCGTCGAGGACGACTATGACGGTGAGTATCGCTATGGGGGGCGACCGTTACCCGCGCTGCAGGGTTTGGACGAGGACGGCCGCGTCATCTACGTCGGCACCTTCAGCAAAGTGCTCGCGCCGGGGATCCGCATTGGCTACGTCATCGCTCCGCCGGCACTGGTGGACGCTTTCGTCGCCGCCCGGGTGCGAAGCGACCGCGGGGCGCCGCAGTTCGAGCAGGCGGCCCTGGCGGACTTCATCGCTGAGGGCCACTTCTCTCGGCACATCAGGCGCACGAGGAACCTCTACGCCGTGCGTCAGGCGACGTTCATCGATCTGATCCGGCGGGACCTCCCCGGCCTGATCGACATCCGACCATCCGAGGCGGGGATGCACCTGACCGGCTGGCTTCCCGATGGGTGGAACGACCGCGAGGTGAGCCGGCTGGCGGCGCCACCACTACGGGTCGCCGTCCCCGCCCTGTCGACCTATGCGCTTGAGGCCCCGACCCGCCCTGGGCTCGTTCTGGGCTACGCGGCGCCGTCCGACGAGGAGATGCGCGAGGGAGTGCGGGACCTGGGCGTCGCCCTCAGGACCGTGGCCCGACGGGAGGCGGTCGCACGGTCTACCGGTCGCGTCCGCTAGTCGAGGTAGTCCTCGAGCCGCTGGCGCCGGTTGGGGTGGCGGAGCTTGCGCAGCGCCTTGGCCTCGATCTGCCGGATCCGTTCACGCGTGACGCTGAACTCCCGGCCGACCTCTTCCAGCGTCTTGGCCCGCCCATCGTCGAGCCCGAAGCGCATCACGATCACCTGTCGCTCGCGGTCGGACAATTCCTCGAGGACGAGTTGCATCTGCTCGGAGAGGAGCGCGTTGGCGGCGGCGTCGGGCGGAGCGACCGCGGAGCGGTCCTCGATGAAGTCGCCGAGGCTGCTGTCCTCCTCATCGCCCACCGGCATCCCGAGGGAGACCGGTTCCTGGCTGATCTTGAGGACCTCGCGCACCCGCTCGGCGGTCATGTCCATCGCCTTGCCGATCTCCTCCGAGGTGGGCTCCCGGCCGAGTTCCTGGTGCAGCCGGCGCGAGGTCCGGACGACCCGGTTGATCGTCTCGACCATATGGACCGGGATCCGGATGGTGCGGGCCTGGTCGGCGATCGCCCGGCTGATCGCCTGCCGGATCCACCAGGTCGCGTAGGTGCTGAAGCGGAACCCCTTGTGGTGCTGGAACTTCTCGACCGCCCGGATGAGACCGAGGTTCCCCTCCTGGACGAGGTCCAGCATCGTCATCCCGCGACCCACGTACTTCTTGGCCACCGAGACGACCAGGCGCAGGTTGGCCTCGGTCAGGGAGACCTTCGCCTTCGTCCCGAGGACGATCTGGTGATCGAAGGTACGCTGTAGGTCCCGGGTCAACCCGCTCAGCAGGCCGCGGATCGTCGCTTCGTCCAGCCACCCGGAGCCGATGTGCTCCAGCCGGTCGCAGAGCACGGGCGGGAGCAGGTCCCACTCGACCTGCCGGAGACGGAGCGACTCTTCCAGTTGTTCCTTGGTCAGCCCGATCTGCCCCGCGACACTGGCCGGCAGGTCGTCGGCGAAACGGGTGAGCGGCAGGACGCTGGCGATGTGCTCGGAGCGGGTCGCCGAGGGAGATGCGCTGGCGGCGGCGGTCGCCATGGCCGCGACATGGGGCCACGAGTCCCGCAACGAGTCGTGGATCGCGACGACGAGCGTGACGCTGTCCGGCTCTATCCCGTCCCGCTCGAGGAGCCGCCGCCGAAGCTGGGCGATGTACGCGCCCCGCGCCATCGCCATCGACAGGTCGACTTCGCTCTGGGCCGTCAGGAGCGGGACCCGGCCGATCTCACGGAGGTACATCCGGACCGGATCTTCGAGTGCGGACGTGAACCCCTCGTCGCTCGACCGGAGTTGCTCGAGCGCATCCTCGCCGGTATCGCGGCTGGGGCGGGATGGGGGGATGGTGACCAGGCCGACCGCTTCGAGACCCTCGACGGCCTGATCCAGACCATCCTGGGGGGTCGTGATCACGACGCGATCGGGGATCAGGTCCGACGCGAAGGAATCACCGCTGCCGGTTTCCGGCCCGGCGTCGTCCAGGAGACGGTCGATGTCGTCGAAGGCGTCCGGTCCCAGGGCAGCGAGCGCTCCGTCCGGATCGTCCACCTCGCCGACCGGCTCGTGGATGGGCGCGGGGGGCGTCGCGGACGGGTCCGGTCCCGGAGCGGAATGGTCGCCCGCCACCACCCGGCGCGACGCCACATCGTCGGGCAGGACATCCAGCGACGACACGGGGCTGGTCGGTTTTCTGGAGCGTGCTGCCACGGCGTCCACCCTGAATCTCCGACGCCATCGACCGTGGACAGCGGGATCGTCGTATCGCTCGGTACTACCAAAACCACCAACGAGGGTGCAGGAACGCTACTACGGTCGCGGGCGGGGCGCAACGTGACCGGATGGGCAGGCCGACACGGGCCCCGGACAGGTCCTCTACCGCATCGCGCCCGACCGGACGGCGAGCCGGACCTCGTTGGCGAGGAGGTCCGCGTAGGTCTCGCGCCGCCGGATCAGCCTGGCCTCGCCGTCCGCGACCATCACCACCGCCGGGCGGGTCGCCAGGTTGTAGTTGCTCGCCATCGCGAGGCAGTAGGCACCGGTGGCCGGGAGCGCCAGCAGGTCCCCCGCCGCGACCTCGGGGAGCATCGCCCGTTCGATCAGGATGTCCCCCGACTCGCAGTACTTGCCGGCGACCGTGACGGCGGTGTGCTCCCCCGTCATGCCCCGGTTGGCCAGTTCCACATGATAGTTGGCGCCGTAGAGCGTGGGGCGGATGTTGTCGGCCATGCCGCCATCGACCGACACGAACGTCCGGACCCCGGGGATGGGCTTGATCGTCCCGACCGTGTAGAGGGCGACCCCGGCCCGGCCGACCAGCGACCGGCCGGGTTCGATCACGAGCTCCGGCTCCGGCAACCCGAAGCGGGCGCAGCCGTCCCGGACCGCCCGTGCGGCACCAGCGGCCCACCGCTCGACCGGGGCGGCCGCCTGGTCCTGCTCGTAGGCGATCCCGAAGCCGCCGCCGGGGCTGATGATCTCCGGGACGACGCCGTGCCGGTCCCGCATCTCCGCCGCGAACGCCAGCAGGGTCTCGACCGCCATCGCGTAGGCGGCACTGTCGAACAGCTGGGAGCCGACGTGCGCGTGGTAGCCGCGCAGGGTCAGGCCGGGCGCCGCCACGACGGCCGCGACGGCGCGTTCGGCGTCACCCGTCGAGACCGGCAGGCCGAACTTGGAATCGAGGTGCCCAGTCCGGATCTTGTCGTGGGTATGGGTGTCGATGCCGGGGTTGAGGCGGAGCAGGCAGTCGACGCTGGCCCCGGCCGCGACGGCGAGCCGCGAGACGAGTGCGATCTCGGGCAGGTTGTCGATCGCGATCAGCCCGACGCCGGCGGCGATCGCCTCGCGGATCTCATCCGACCCCTTG
>CADCWK010000288.1 GCA_902806375.1 uncultured Thermomicrobiales bacterium | reverse complement strand
GATTAGGCAGGGACACCTGGATTCTGCAAGTCATGGGTTCGGGGCCGGGAGCACGTGGCGGCCCACCGGCAGTGGTGGACAACGGAAGTATGACGCATGGAGCGGTCCGTCGCAGACGACTGGCCCGAAAACGTGACTGCCACGGCACTTCTGGCGATCGGCATGCATTGACTGGAACATCCGTTCGATGCTATGATCCTCGAAACGCAAACCCCGCACCAGTAGCCCTCGGGTCTTCGTCCGGCAGTGGCTCGTGCCAACCAGGGAGCTCCGAACCGTGAAGCCGCTAACCGGTCGCCAGCAGTCCATCCTCGATTACATCGCCCGCTTCATGGACGACAACGATTACCCGCCCACGATCCGCGATATCCAGGCCGAGCTGACCATCTCCTCGACGAGCGTGGTCGACTACAACCTGAAGGTGATCGAGGAGCGTGGCTACATCCGGCGCAACCGGAACATCTCCCGCGGGATCGAGCTCGTCCAGCGCGATCGCTCCCGCCGCGGGTCGTCGATGCTCTCGATCCCCATCGTGGGGCAGATCGCCGCCGGTCTCCCGATCCCCGTCCCGGGCGATCTCGAGTCGATGGGAACCGGTGAGGACGCCGACGTGCTCGAGGTCGGGCCCGAGCTGATTGGCGGCAACCCGGCCGGGGTCTTCGCCCTCCGGGTCCGCGGCCACTCGATGGTCGATGCCCTCATCAATGACGGCGACATCGTCGTCCTTCGCCGCCAGGAGACCGCCCAGAACGGCGAGACGGTCGCGGTCTGGCTGCGCGAGGAGCGCGAGACGACGCTGAAGAAGTTCTTCCTCGAGGGGGAGAACGTCCGGCTCCAGCCAGCCAACGTCACGATGGAACCGATTTACACCCGCGCGGACAACGTCGAGATCCAGGGCAAGCTCGTCAGCGTCCATCGATCGATCAGCTAATCATCGCGCGTTCGGCCCCGCCGCCCAGTCACGTAGACGATCACGAGAACGCCAAGGCGCCAAATGGGCGATGCTATACTCACGCGCTTGAAGAGTCGCTGCCCACCGTAATGTCTACGGTGGCCGCCTCGCACCGGACGAGAGACGCATGTTCCTCCCACTGATGACCGGGCTCGGACTGTCGGCCTCGGCGGGGCTGAACGCCTACCTGCCCCTGATCATCCTCGCCCTGGCCGACCGTATCCAGGACGGCGACCTCCTGAGCGGCGGTTACGCGTTCATCTCCTCGATCCCCGGCATCATGGTCCTCCTGGCGCTGGTCACGGTCGAACTGGTCGCCGACAAGTCGCCGGTCTACCGGGCGAATGACGTGCTCCAGTCGATCGTCCGCCCCGCCGCGGGGGCGCTCGCCTTCATGGCTTCGGCGTCGACGACCGACTTCAACGCGGTGGCCGCCCTCCTGATCGGTCTCGTCGTCGCCGGAATCGTCCATGCGACCAAGTCCGCCTTCCGGCTCCGCTTCGTGCCGAAGATCCGGACCATGCTGGTCCCGGCGTTCAGCCTCGGCGAGGATCTCTACGCCGCGGTGATGGGGACCGTCGCCGTCCTGCTGCCGGTGGTCGTGCCCGTCTTCCTCCTGCCCATCGCGGGGATCGCGGTCTGGACGGCGAGTCGTAAACCGCGGTTCGACCCGGTCCCGGACCCGGTCAGCAACGAGGTCCGCCTGCCCCATGGCTCTGGCCAACCCCAACCTTGAGTCATGGCGACGCAGGTCGTATGATTATGACGAGTTAGAGGGCGATCGAGCGGGTCGGTGAGAGGGCGCCATGCCGTCGGTTCAGTTCAAGGATTACTACAGGACGCTTGGCCTCGAGCGCTCAGCCGCCGAGGGGGACATCCGCGCGGCCTACCGGAAGCTGGCGCGGCAGCACCACCCTGACCTCAACCCCAACGACAAGGGCGCCGAGGAGCGGTTCAAGGACATCAACGAGGCCTACGAGGTCCTCTCCGACGCCGGCAAGCGGAAGATGTACGACCGCTACGGTGAGGAGTGGCAGCGCTACCGCGACGCGGGATACACGGGGGACGAGCCCCGGCAGACCCGCACGACGGTCGACCCGAACGACTTCGGCGAGTGGTTCGCCCGGCGCAACGCTTCCCGGCAGGGCACGACGACCAATGGCCGTCCCCGGTCGCGGTCGACGTCTCCGCAGACGGACCGCACCGAGGACTCCTTCAGCTACGAGTGGACCACGCCGACGGAGGCGGGTTCGAGCGGCCGGTTCTCGGACTTCTTCGAGACGCTGTTCGGCAACATCGCCGGACGCGGTGCCGACGCCGGCCCACTGGGCGAGGTGCGGAGCGGCCACGCCCGCGGCGAGGATGTCGAGATCAGCGTCGAGATCTCTCTCGCCGAGGCGTTCCGGGGAGCGTCGCGGCGGTTCGAGGTGAAGCGTCCAGAGCTCTGCTCGACCTGCTCGGGTACCGGTCTCGCCCGGGGAGCGACCTGCCCGACGTGTGACGGTGACGGGCGCATCCTGAAGTCCAAGGCGATCGAGGTCCGTATCCCGGCCGGCGTCGCGACCGGCTCCCGCATCCGAATCGCGGGGCAGGGCGGCGTCAGCGCGGCCAACGGCGAATCGGGGGACGCGTTCCTCCGGGTGACGGTCCGGCCCGACCCGCAGTTCCAGCGCGACGGCGACAACCTCCGGACCGAGGTCCCCGTACCACCCTACACCGCCGTCCTCGGCGGGGAGGCGCAGGTCAGGACCCTGGATGGATCGGTCGTGTTGACGATCCCGCCGGGCAGCGCCGTCGGCAAGACCTTCCGGCTCCGCGGCAAGGGGATGCCGAAGCTGCGCGGCGAGGGTCGTGGCGACCTGATGGCGACGCTCGCGATCACCGTCCCATCCCGGCCATCCGACCGGGAGCGCCGGCTCTATGAGCAGCTCCGAGAGCTCCACGAGGGGTCCGGGGAATAGTGCCGCCGCCCACGGATCGAGTGGATCGTCCCTCCCGTCCGACCGGCCCCTCGGGTCGCTCGTTCCCATCGTCCGGGCCCGCGACGGCGCCGTCGGCTATAGTGTCCGGCGGTACGACGCGCGTCGACGACCAGAACATCGAGGGTGGAGCAGGATGCCGGCGACGATCATCATGGGCGGCCAGTGGGGCGACGAGGGCAAGGGCAAGCTGACCGACGCTCTCGCGGCCGAGGCCGACCTCGTCGTCCGGGCCAACGGCGGCAGCAACGCTGGCCACACGGTCGTAACGCCCCGTGGGACGTTCAAGCTCCACCTGATCCCGTCGGGCATCCTCCACGACCGGTGCGTGTCGGTCATCGGCGCCGGCGTGGTGATCGAGCCGTCAGCCCTCGTCAGTGAGATGCGCGGCCTCGCGGAGCGGCAGGTCGACCTGTCTCCGCTGCGGATCTCCGAGCGGGCCCACCTCGTCATGCCGTTTCACCCGCTGATCGACAGCCTGGAGGAGGACCGGCGGGGCGAGGAGCAGATCGGCACCACCCGCCGCGGGATCGGCCCCGCCTACGCCGACAAGGTCAATCGGACCGGCCTCCGGATCGCCGACCTGATGGACGAGCGCATCCTTCGCCGGCGCCTCCAGACCGAGCTGGACCGGAAGAATGCGCTGCTGGATCGGCTGTACGGCGTCGACCCGCTCGACTACGACACGGTGGTCGACGACCTGCTCGGCCTCGCCGAAGTGATCCGGCCGCACGTGGTATCGAGCGAG
>CADCWK010000287.1:21904-22231 GCA_902806375.1 uncultured Thermomicrobiales bacterium | reverse complement strand
CTCGGCTCCCGCCCGGGCCGCCGCCAGGGCCGGCTCGACCGTACGGAACCCGTCGATCTTCACGCTGCCCGGGGCGATGGGGGAAGGGCAACGCCCAGTGGGCGTCGGTTCAGATCCCATCCGGTTGCCCTGCCCGCAGTGCCCGCACGGCCCCGGCCCGGTCCTCGCTGAGGATCAGGCTCTCGCCGACGAGCACCGCGTCGACCCCGGCCCCTCCGAGCCGCAGGACGTCCTCGGCGGTGAAGATGCCGCTCTCTCCGACGATCAGGGTCCCGGCCGGGGCGAGCGGGGCCAGCCGTTCCGTGGTCGCCAGGTCGACGCGGAAGT
>CADCWK010000287.1:0-21894 GCA_902806375.1 uncultured Thermomicrobiales bacterium | reverse complement strand
GCAGGGCGCGGTTGTTGATGCCAATGACCCCGGCGCCGATCGCCGCCGCCCGGGCCATCTCCCCGGCGTCGTGGACTTCGACCAGGACGCTGAGCCCGAGGTCGCCCGCGGCGAGGTGCAGGCGGGCCAGTGTCGGGTCGTCCAGGGCCGCGACGATCAGCAGGATGACGTCGGCACCGAACGCTCGTGCTTCGATCAGCTGGTACTCGTCGATCATGAAGTCCTTGCGCAGGACCGGCCGGGGCGGCGTCGAGTCGCCGACGGTCGCCACGACGGTCTCGAGGTCGGCGAGACTGCCGTGGAACGACGGCCCCTCGGTCAGGACCGAGATGGCCGCTGCCCCGCCCTCGACGTAGCTGCGGGCGGTGTCTGCCACGTCGATCTCGACGGGGAACCTGCCGCGCGATGGCGAGCCGCGCTTGACCTCAGCGATGACCGACACACCCGCTCCACCGATCGCCTCGGCCAGTGACCGTGGCGCCGGTCGGTCGGCCGCCCGCCGTTCCAGCTCACTGACCGGCATCAGCGCCCGGCGCTCGGCGAGGTCACGTGCCGTGCGGTCGAGGATCCGGTCGAGGACGGTCCCGGTCTCCTGCCACGTCTGCGTCATGCCTGGACCTCCCCCGGAGTGCTGGCGTGGAGCCGCTGGGTGAGCTCGGCGAGTTGCCCCACGCGGGCAAGGGCGGAGCCGTTGTCGAGGGCCGAGCGGGCGAGTTCGATGCCCTCCGCGATGGAAGTGGTCCGGTCGGCGGCGTAGATCGCGGCCCCGGCGTTCATCAGCACGACGTCGCGCCGCGGCCCGGGGGCGCCGGACAGGATCTCACGGGTGATGCGAACGTTGTCCTCGACGCCGCCGCCGAGCAGGTCGCCCGGTCGGCCACGGGTCAGGCCGAAGTCCTCCGGCGTGACGTGGTAGGTCCGGATCTCTCCGTGGCGGGCGTCGTAGTCCGTGACCTCGGTGCCGCCCTCGATACCGACCTCGTCGAGCCCCTCTTCGGCCCGGACGAGGACGGCGTGCTGGCAGCCCATCGCCGCCAGGGCCTCGGCCAGCTTCGCCGAGATGCCGGATTGCCCGACGCCGATCAGTTGGTGGCGGGCACCAGCCGGGTTGGTCAGTGGGCCGAGGATGTTGAAGATCGTCCGGATGCCGATCTCGCGTCGGGTCGGGCCGACGTAGCGCATCGCCGGGTGGAAGGCGGGGGCGTACATGAAGCCGATTCCGATCTCCTGAATGCAGGTCGCGACCTGTCCCGGTGTCAGCTCTACCGCCACGCCGAGCCCTTCGAGGAGGTCGGCTGATCCGCACTGGCTGGTCATCGCCCGGTTGCCGTGCTTGGCGATGGTCACACCGGCGGCCGCGATCACGAAGGAGGCGGTCGTCGAGATGTTGAACGAGCCCGACCGGTCGCCGCCCGTGCCACAGGTGTCCACCACGTGGCTGAGTCCCTTCGGCAGGGTGACGCGGACCGCGTTGTCCCGCATTGCGGTGGCGAACCCGGCGATCTCCTCCACGGTCTCGCCCCGGAGCCGCAGAGCCGTGACCAGCGCGGCGATCTGGCTGCCGCTGGCGTGGCCGGCCATGATGTCATTCATCACCGCCGTTGCCTGGTCGCGGTCGAGCGTCTTGCCGTCGACGACGTCGATGATCGCGCCGCGGATGTCGATCGTCGGGAGGGGAGCCGGCGCGGTAGCGATGCTGCTCATGGCCTTCTCTCCGGACGTGGGAACCGCCTAGTAACCGATTGGGACACGCGCCCCCTCCGATCCGGCGGTGGCGAGCGAGCGGTCGCCGCCGGCGAGGAAGTTGGCGAGGAGATCCTTGCCCGGCCGCGTCATGATCGACTCCGGGTGGAACTGGACGCCCTCGATCGGCAGCTCTACGTGACGGAAGCCCATGATGATGCCCTCGGGCGTCTCGGCCGTGACCTCCAGGACCGGCGGGAGCGTCGCCCGGTCGACGACGAGCGAGTGGTAGCGGATCGCCTCGAACGGCGTCGGCAGGTCGCGAAAGACCCCCTCTCCGCGATGCTGGACCATCGACGTCTTGCCATGCATCAGGCTGGGCGCCTGGACGACGTCGCCGCCGAACGCGGCCCCGATCGCCTGGTGACCCAGGCAGACGCCAAGGATCGGCACCCTCCCCGCGAGCGCCGAGATCAGCGGGACCGAGATGCCGGCCTCCTTCGGCGTGCACGGGCCGGGCGAGAGGACGACCTTCTCGATCTCGCCGCGCTCGACCCGAGCGACGACCTCCTCGACGGTGATCTGGTCGTTCCGGACGACGTCGACCTCGGCGCCGAGTTCCCGGAGATACTGGTAGAGGTTGAAGGTAAACGAGTCGTAGTTGTCGAGCAGGAAGATCATCGGCTGGTCCTTCCGGTCTGGTGCGCGTCCTGACAATCTAGTCTGCCCGGTCCGACGACTCCAGCGACTCGGCGAGTTCGATCGCCCGCTGGAGCGCCCGCATCTTGTGATAGGTCTCGGCGTACTCGTACTCCGGGGTCGAGTCGGAGACGAGACCGCCGCCGGCCTGGAGCGAGGCGACGCCGTCCTTGAAGACGAGCGTCCGAAGGGTGATCGCCGTGTCGAGTCCCCCGGCGTAGTCGAAGTAGCCCAGCGCGCCGGCGTAGGGACCACGCCGGTCCTTCTCCAGCTCGGCGATGATCTGCATCGCCCGGACCTTGGGCGCGCCGGAGACGGTCCCGGCCGGGAAGCAGGAGCGGAGCGCGTCGAGGCCGGTCCGGCCCTCGTCCAGCTCGCCCTCGACGTGACTGACCAGGTGCATGACCTGGGAGTAGCGCTCGATCTCCATCAGCTTCGGCACCCGGACGGTGCCCGGCGCCGCGATCCGGCCGACGTCGTTGCGGCCGAGGTCGACGAGCATGATGTGCTCGGCCCGCTCCTTCTCGTCGCCCGCCAGCGAGACGGCCAGCGCCTCGTCCTCCTCCGGCGTCGCGCCACGGGGCCGCGTGCCGGCGATCGGGTGGTTGGTGATCGTCCTGCCTTCGAGCCGGACGAGCAGTTCGGGTGAGGCGCCGACCACCTGGTGGTCGCCGAAGTTGACATAGAACAGGTACGGCGCCGGGTTGACGCTTCGCAGGGCACGGTAGATCGTCAGGGGGTGGACGGGTGTCGGGATGTCGACCCGTTGGGACAGGACGACCTGGATGATGTCGCCGGCGGTGATGTACTCCTTGGCCCGCTCGACGATCTCCCGGTAGCGCTCGGGCGTGATGTTGGCCCGCATGCGATCGGCGACGGTGCTGTCGACGGGCGCGGAGCCGTGGGGCAGGGCCGGTGTAGGGGCGTCCAGCCGCGCCAGCGTGGCGTCCAGCCGGGCGGCGGCTTCCGCGTAGGCCCCTTCGACCGGGCGACCGTCCAGGTGGATCTGCGCGATCGCCCGGATGGTCCGGTCGACGTTGTCGAAGACGACCAGGTCATCGGCCAGCAGGTAGTTGCCGTCGGGCAGACCGAGCCCCTCGCCTCCGGCAAGACCCACCCGGGGCTCGAACGAACGGACCGCCTCGTAGCTGAGGTAGCCGACCAGACCACCGCAGAACCTCGGACCGCCGCTGCGTGGGGTGGCACGGAACTCGTCGATCAGGTCCTGGATCGCCAGCAGGGGGTCGTCGTAGGTCCGGGTCGACGTCTCGCCGTCCCGGGTCAGGGTCAACGTCCCGGTGTCCAGGGTGATCCGGCCGGCGGGTCGGCCGCCGATGAAGGAGTAGCGGGCCAGCCGGGTTCCCCCCTCGATGCTCTCGAGGATGAACCCTTCACCATCCCCGGCGAGCTTGAGGTAGGCGGAGACGGGCGTCTCCAGGTCGGCCATCCGCTCGACCGTGAGCGGGATCGTCCGGAGGGCGGGCCCGCCGGCGGTGGCCAGTTCCCGGACTTCGTCGAGGGTCGGTGTCAGCACGCCGAGGCGGCGCGGATTGGCGCGGGACGCCGGCGGCGTCATGGTCGGATCGATCGTCGAGGCAGGCATCCGGATCATCTCCAGGCGGGAAGGGGCACTGGCGGCACCCGAAAAACACGACATCTCCATCCCTGAACCAGGGACGGAGATGTGCCAGTTCACCCCGCGGTGCCACCCTGCTTGGAGCGTGTTGCTCCCGCCTCGACACGTACGGATCACGCCGCGGACAGAACGCCGCGGGTGATCGATACGCCGCTCCCGGTAACGAGGGAGGTGTCGTTGCCGCCTACTTGGCGCCGCTGCGGGCGACCGTTGGGGGCAAGGCTCTCGGAGCCATTCAGCTCGCCAGTGGGTCCCGGGCTCTCACCGCCCCCGGATCGCTCGTCTCCACGCCGCGACGCCTACTCGTTCCGATCGATGCCTGGGTGTTCGATTAGGTTGATCGTAGGACCCGACGAGGCAGCGTGTCAAGCACCCGTCCGGGCAGGGATCGGACGGACGACGATCGGATATGGCACCATCCGGCGGTGGTCCGGCCGGGGCGACAGGTCAGGGGCCGGGGTTGGGGACGAGGCGAGGCGACCGGTGACGACGTACTGGACCGTAGTGGTGATCGTCATCGGCGCGGCGCTACTCGTCCTGCTGGCGATCTGGCACCGGCTCGACCCGGGTGGCGGACGACGGCAGCGCCGCTGGGTCGCCCTCGGGAACGCCTTTTCCCCCACACCGGGCGCGCGGTCGTGGGCCGCGTCGATCGGCCTCGCCCAGCTGGCGGAAGGGATCGACCTCACGTCGCCGGGAGCCGGCATCGCCGACGTCGTGGCCGGCCAGCTGGGCCCGGCGCTCGCCGCCCGTCCGTCGGTGGCGGTCATCTGGGTCGGTGCCGCCGATCTGCTCCACGGCCGGCCGCTCGTGGGATTTCTGCGCGACCTCGCGTCCGTCATCGGCCAACTCCAGCGGCGAGGGTGCGCGGTCCTCGTGGTCGAACTCACCGGCGCCGTCCCACCGGGACCGGGATCGGGCCGGCCACTGGCTCGGTCGTTCAGCCGGACACTCGCCGAATGGGAATCGGCGATCCGGGACACTTGCCGGGTAACCGGTGCGCGACTCGTTCGGGTCGAACCAGGGCAGGGGGCATCACCGGTCCTCCGACTTGCCGGACCGCTGGTGTCCATAGAGGCGGCAGAACTGGAGCGGGTCGGCCGGGCACTCGCCGGACCCATCGGTGCGTCGCTGCGCGGTGGGGCAGGTTCGTCGTGGGCGAGCGGTGACTGGGACGAACCGGCCGACCCGGTTCTCCGCGCACGCCTCGGTCTGCCGCCGGTCCGGTAGACGGCGCAGACCGTCCCCTCCCGCGGCCAGCAGTCGCGGGGACGCGCTACGATGCCCTCCGCGATCCGTCCGGATGCAGGGTCCCCGCCCGCGGCGAGGTGGCCGAGAAAGTGATTGATCCCATGGAACCGCGTTCCACCCAGTTCCTGCGCGACCTCCTCGACGCTCCCGGGCCGTCCGGCTTCGAGCGCCCGCCGTCCCGCGTCTGGCGGGCGGAGGCCGAGTCGTTCGCCGACGACACGACCCTCGACGTGATCGGCAACTCGTACGCGACGCTGCGGAAGGCGGGCGCCCCCGTCGTGGTGGTCGAGGGGCACATCGACGAGATCGGGTTCATCGTCACCCACATCGACGACGACGGCTTCCTCTGGTTCGACCCGATCGGCGGCTGGGACGCCGCGGTCGTCGTCGGGCAGCGCATCCGGATCGCCGGAAGAGATGGCGACGTGATCGGCGTCGTCGGCCGCAAGGCCGCCCACCTGCTCAAGGCCGATGGGAGCAAGCCCATCGATCTCAAGGAACTCTGGATCGATATCGGGGCCCGCAACCGGGAGGAGGCCAGCCAGCGCGTGGAGGTGGGCGATCCGGCCGTGGTCGACGCGGGCTTCATCCAGCTGAGCGATGACCTGGTCGTCTCCCGCAGCCTCGATAACCGGGTCGGCGCATTCGTCGCCCTGGAGACCCTCCGCCTGCTGGCGGTGGACCGGCCGGCGGTCGAGGTCGTCGCGCTGGCTGCGGTCCAGGAAGAGATCACCTTCGCCGGGGCGATGGTCGCGACGGTCCGGCTGGCCCCGATGGTCGCCATCGCCCTGGACGTGACCCACGCGACCGACTACCCCGGCGCGGCCAAGCGGGCCGACAACGACGTCAAGGTCGGCGGGGGACCGGTCCTGACCCGCGGCGCGTCGATCAACCCGCTGGTCTACGACGGCCTGCGGGCGGCCGCGGTTCGCCTCGGCCTCTCCTGTCCGACCCAGGCCGCCGCTCGCTCCAGCGGCACGGACGCCGACGCCATGATCCGGAGCGGGGCCGGGACGGCGACCGGGCTGGTCTCCTTGCCGAACCGGTACATGCACTCGCCCAACGAGATCGTCAGCCTCGCCGACCTGACCAACGCCGCGCTGCTGATCGCGGAGTTCATCCGCACGATCACGCCTGACAGCGACTTCCGCCCCGTCTAGCCGTCGTTGCGCTCGGCGAACAAGGCCTCCGCCTTCCGGCCCACCTTTGAGACCGTGGCGGGCGGTCGATCCCAGCCGGGTGGGTCGGGCTGGCAGACGGGGCAGTAGTACGTGCCGCGGCCGCCTACCCGCGTCTTGCCGATCGGCGTGCCGCAGACCGGGCAGGGCTCGCCCGCTCGGGCGTGGACTTGCGGGAAGCCGTCGATGGGGTACGCCTTGTTGTGGATGATCTTCGCGCCGCCCTGCTCGATCCCGCGGTCGAGCGCCCAGGGGATCGTCCGGGTCAGCCCGGTGATCTGGCCCGGAGTGACCGCGTTGCTGGGCAGCGCCGGGTGGACTCTGGCGGCGAACAGGGCCTCGTCGACATAGATGTTCCCGAGGCCGGCGACGACCGCCTGGTCCAGCAGCGTCGCCTTGATCGGCACCGACCGGCGGGCCAGGCGCGCGGTCAGTTCCCCGGCGTCGAGCGGGTCGGCCAGTGTCCCTTCCGGGCCGAACCCGAACCCGTCGATCACTGCCTGGACGTCCTCGGCGGGCATCAGCCGGAGCCAGCCGAATTGCCGGACGTCGCTGTAGTAGGCGACCGTGCCGTCGTCGAACCGGAGGGTCAGGTGCGTCGTCTTGTGCGGGTAGTCGCCCTGCGGCTTCGGCACCGGGTGGCCGGCGTAGGCCCGCTCGCCGTTCGGCGTCACGACCGCGAGCTGTCCGGCGAGCTTGAAGTGGATCAGTAGGGTCAGGCCGTCGCTGAAGTCGATGCTCAGCACTTTCGCCCGGCGGTGGGCCGCCAGCACGGTCCGGCCAACGAGGGGTTCCAGGGTCGGAAGCGGTGAGTCGCGGAGCAGCTTGGGCAGCGTCAGTTCGAGGCTGGTCACGGTCCGCCCGGTGAGCGTCGCCGTCACGATGCGCCGGACCGTCTCGACCTCGGGGAGTTCCGGCACCGCTGCCTCCGTGCGTAGCTGGAACGTCGCCAGCTCAATGATCGGGTTCGTCGAGGTACCCGGTAGAGCGCATCCAGCGCGCCGCTTCCTTCGAGGCGCGGACTGCCTCCTCCTCATCCCGGCAGGCGCGGATCACGCGCGCCATGAAGTCCCAGGCCGTGTTGCGGGCGTTGGCGTGCCGGGCCTCGTAGACCAGTTGGCGGGGACCGAGCAGGCGACTGACGACGGTGTACTGGATGAGCCACTTGTCGCCCGCCCGCGTCAGGACGATCTCGGACCGGCCCTGGCGCCAGGTGAATGCGTGCGGGCGGCTCTGCTGGGCGGCCATTGGCGGGTCCTAGCGGGTCATCGCCGTGGGGAGGGCGTTGCGGGACAGGACGTTCGACCGATCAGTCTAGCCTACGGCAGATCATCTTCCGACCTGATGGTCAGGTAGGTCGATGGTGCCGGGCGTACGTCAGCGCGGTCGCGATCCGCTCGGTGATCGGCGGGTGCGACGAGAGCAGTCGGACGCGCCACGACGGGGGGTCCGGATCGATCAGGTTGCGCCGCCCGAGCCTGGCCATCGCCCGGGCATAGACCTCCCCGTCGCCCGTCAGGTCCAGGGCGTACCGGTCGGTCCGCCGCTCGATCGCCCGGCTGACGGCCGCCGAGACGGGCGCCACGGCCAGCGAGGCCGCGGTGGCCACCAGCCCCAGGACACTGAGCGCCGCCACCTGGTCGTGGCGCCTGATACCGGTCCAGCGCCTGGTCCGCTCGATGGCTGGTGGTCCGAACCGGGCGGTGGCCGCCCCGACCACGGTGATCGATCCTGCCCCGATGGCGGAGAGTGTCCAGATGTCCCGGTTGACCTGGTGCCCGAGTTCGTGGGCGATCACTCCGGCGATCTCGTCGGGTTCGAACTGTCGGGTGAGCGTGTCCCCCAGGACGATCCGGCGGGTGCCGCCCAGCCCGGTGAACATCGCGTTGGCTCGCTCGGTCTGCCGGCTCATGTCCATCTCGTAGACATCGGCGACCCGGACACCGGCCTGCTGTCCGAGCGACTGGAGGCGCTCGACGAGATCCCGGTCGGCGAGCGGGGTGAACCGGTTGAAGCGCGGCATGATGAGCGTCGGGAAGATGGCACCCAGAACGAGGCTGGCCGGCACGGCGGCTCCGGTCAGGATCAGCCACCAGTCGTCCGGCCGGCGCCGGATCAGGGCATGGAGGCCCGTCGCTACGCCGGCCTGGAAGACGCTCCCCATGGCGAAGCCCAGGAGCCGCTGCCGCAACCAGTCGGGGGCGGGCTGCTTCGTCAGCCCGAAGGTGCGCTCGATCCGGTAGCCGCCGAGGTACGAGGACGGCAGGTCGAGGACGAAGGTCGCTGTCGAGACGGCCAGCGAGAACGCGGGGGCGACGAGCGACTCCCGTGGGAGCGAGCGGTGGAGCGCCGCTTCCAGGGCCGCCGCGCCGCCCAGTCTGAGGAACAGCAATCGTCGCGTCAGGGAAGTTGCCGACTCGGCGTAGCCGATGTGGCGTCGGACGCGGTGATACCGCCGCGCCCGCTCGCGTTCACGCTCGTCCGTCCAGAGCAGCGCGTCGATCTCGGCCGGATCGACCTCGGTCGCTGTGAGCGGTATGGGAGGGCCCGGATGGGGGTTGGACATGGTTTTCTCGCTGGGCCAGCGCACCGGTCTCGAGCACCGGAGACGGTGGCGGAGGTCGGCATGATGTGGAGCGATGCGACGCATCTCCGTCAGGAGGGCATCGCCTCAGTGAAGCGGATGAATCGGCCCTGGTCGTCGCGGTCCACGGTCCGGTGGCCCGTCACCGCCGCGGTCTGCAATGGACCGTAGATGTGTGGGAAGACCGAGTCGGGATCCTCGAAGCGCACTTCGGAGGTGATGCGGTCCGGGTCGAGGGTCAGTGCCAGGAATGGTCGCGGGTCACCGGTGTAGAACATGTTGGCAACGGCGAGCATCCGCCCGTCGCCGATCGTACAGTGGATGAACCCGTCCGCCTCGTAGGCCTCCGGCAGGTAGGTCGCGTTCCCGCGCTGTTCCTCCCAGGTGGGAGCGGGGACGAGATGGATCCAGTTCTGTGTCGGCTGGGACATTGGTCTCCTCGTTGTCTGATTGCGCCTTACAGACCACTCATCCGGACGACTTCCAGTCCACGCTGCTCCAGGTCTGCGACGTACCGGTTGATGCCGATCATGTCGCTGGAGATGTGGCCGCTGATGACGACGTTCTTGCCGGCGCGGTTGAGCGCACGGAGCTGATCGGCATCCGGCGGCGCGATGTGGATGTAGACGACGGTGTCGATCCCGGCGTCCCACATCGCCCTGGCCGCGGCGAATCCCCCGTTCGTCCCGGCGCCGTGGAACACGAACACCTGCCCGGCCGGGGAGTCGGCCTCACCGACCGCGACCTTGATGTCCGTGCGGGCGTCGCGCAACTCGGGGATCGTCATCAGCCCGGCGACGACATCACGCACGAGTGGTTCCCGGTTGGGCCGGACTGTCCCCAGGTGCTCGTCGACCGCCGCGACCATGACCCGGCGACCATACTCGTCCAGCGGCAGGTGGACGTTGAGGAAGGGCATCCCCAGCAGCCTCGCGACCGACGGGACGTGATCGAAGTTCCGGGTCTGGGCCGTCAGTTCCGCGCCCCGGATCTTCGGGCGGATCGCCTCTTCCGCGACGTCGGCCGGCACCCCGGCGTTGATGAGGAAGTCGATCTGGGTCGTCAGTACGCGAGGGTAGTGGAGATGGGCGTCGCCTCCGGCCGGGTGGTGGGCGATGACCCCATCAAGGCCGAGTTGCCGCGCCAGCATGAGTTCCGCCGCGGCGATGTCGATCCCCATCATCACGCGACTCAGTCCCGTCCCCTCCACGTAGACGGCGCTGTCGCCGGGTAGCTCGTCCATCCCGACGAGGTCCAGCGCGACGCGGGTGAGATCGGTCGTCGTGAGACTTGCCATTCGAGACTCCTGATCCTGGTTGCCGTCGTCCCTCGACAGCGATCGCTGCTGGCTCATATAGTCAGATCCATGCAGACCTGTCCACCACCATCGTCCAACCGATGAACGCTCCCGCCGATCCGCCGTCCCTCGCCGTCGCCACCGCCCCACTGGCGACCGGGGGTGGGTGCGCGGCCAAGATGGGGCCGGGCCAGCTGGCGAGCGTGCTGGCCCGGAGCGGGCTCCGGGACGACCCGCCACGCAGCCAGACCCTGACGGGGCGGGGTCTGGACATCCTCGTCGGCCTGCAGACCGGTGACGACGCGGCCGTCATCCGCCTCAGCGACGACCTCGCCCTTGTCCAGACGGTGGACTTCTTCACCCCGGTTGTAGCCGACCCGGAGACGTTCGGCGCGATCGCCGCCGCCAACGCGATGAGCGATGTCTTCGCGATGGGCGGCGAGGTGATGACGGCACTCAGTATCCTGGCCGTCCCGGAGGGGCTCGACCCCGAGGTCGCGGCGGCGATCCTCCGTGGCGCGGCAGGCAAGGTCGCCGAGGGGGGTGGACAGATCGTCGGTGGCCACACGATCCATGACCCGCAGGTCACGTTCGGCCTGGCGGTGACGGGCCGGGTCCACCCGGATCGCTTCTGGGTCCGCACCTCCGCCCGACCCGGGGATGTGCTCGTCCTGACGAAACCGCTCGGAACGGCCCTTCTCATGACCGCTGACCGGGCCGGGTTCGCGGCTAGTGGCGACGTCACTGGCGCGGTCGACTCGATGCTGCGGCTGAACCGGAGGGCCAGTACGGCCGCTCGCCAGTTTACGCCGAGCGCGGCGACGGACGTCACTGGCTTCGGGCTACTCGGTCATCTCGCGGAGATGGCGGCGCACAGCGGGGTCGGGGCGGAGATCGTGATGGGCGCGGTTCCGGCGCTGGACGGCGCACTGGCAGCGGGGTCGGCGGGCTGCCTGTGCGGCGGACTGCATCGCAACCGCGACTACTGGCTCCGTGGGGCCGGCGGCGACCGCGTCGGCTTCGACGTCGATCCGGGCATTAACTGGGTTAGCCAGGCCCTCCTCTGGGACCCGCAGACCTCGGGCGGCCTGCTCCTCTCCGTCCCGGCCGACCGCATCGACGCGATGACCCTGGCCTTCCACCGTGCGGGCGAGCCGCTCTGGCGGATCGGGCGGGTCACGCGGGAGCCCGGCATCCGGGTGAAGCCATGACCGTCACGATCCCGGAGGTGGACCCCGACGATCTCCCGGAACTGGTCACCCACGACTATGGGCTGCCGCGGACCCGGGCGGGCTGGCGGGCGCTGCTGGACGAGCTCGACGTGCGGCCCAGCAAGGGGCTCGGCCAGAACTTCCTCTTCGAGCGCGGCGTGGTCGACCGCATCGCGCGGCTAGCCGAGGTTGGCCCGCGAGACCACATCCTGGAAGTCGGGCCGGGACTCGGGATCCTCACCGAGTCGTTGATGGGCTACGCGGGCAAGGTGACGGTGGTCGAGTACGACCACCGGCTGGCCGGGCACCTGCGGGCCACGTTCGGCGACCACGAGGGCTTTCGGCTGATCGAGGCGGACGCGCTCAATGTCACCAGCGCCGAGCTCTTCCCCGGCGGCGAACTGTTCAGCGTGGTCGCCAACCTGCCCTACAACATCGCCTCCGGCGTCATCCGGCACCTCCTCGATCAGCCCCACCGACCGGAGCGCCTGGTCCTCATGGTCCAGCGTGAGGTGGCCGAGCGGATCGTCGCCGCGCCCGGTGACCTGACGGTTCTCGGTGTCGCGACCCAGTTCTACGCACAAGCCCGGATCCTGTTCGACGTAGCGCCGACCGTGTTCGTCCCACCGCCGACCGTCGTCTCGTCGGTTCTCCGGCTGGACCTCCGGCCAGAGCTGCCCCTGCCGGAGGACGAGATCCCGGACTTCCTCCGGATCGTCCGGGCCGGGTTCAACCAGAAGCGGAAGCAGGTCGCCAACTCCATCGCCGCCCGGTTCGGTCTGCCCAAGGCCGACGTCGAGGTCTGGCTGCGCCGGGCCGGGATCGACCCGGACCGCCGGGCGCAGACCCTGACCGTCGGCGACTGGGTCGCGATCCGACGCGCCGCGCCGGTCCTCCCGGTCGGGGACACCTCGCAGACCCGGCGTCGCGACCGGGTCGCCGCGCGGGCAGACGAGGGATGAAGGGCCCATCGCCGGGGCGGTGGGTCGCGACGGTCCCCGCGAAGCTCAACCTCGGCCTGGCCATCCTCGGCCGCCGGGCCGACGGCTTCCACGACCTCTGCTCGGTCATGCAGACGGTCACCATTTGTGACCGCTTGTCCCTGGGAAGTGCCGGTGGGACCGGAGAAGGGTTCCGCCTCCGGGTTCAGCCGGTCGCCGCCGGCGTCGACGGTCTGGCTGTCGACGATCCCGGGCTGGCGTCTGATTCCAACCTCGCCGTGCGTGCCGTCCGCGCGGCACTTGCCCGGCTCGATGGCGAGGGGACCTTCGACCTGTCCCTGACCAAGGGCATCCCCGCCGCCAGCGGGATGGGCGGGGCGAGCGCCGATGCCGCCGCCGGGCTGCTCCTCGCGGAGCGGGCGACGGGAGGCGACCTGGGCACCGATGCCCGGCGGCGACTCGCCGCCGATCTCGGGAGCGACGTGCCGTTCTTCCTCACCGGCGGGACCGCGCTGATCACTGGCCGTGGCGAACACGTCCAGCCGTTGCTCCCGGTCGTCGAGACCCGATTCGTCGTCGTTTTCCCGCGTCTGGCGACGCCAATCCCCCGGAAGACGGCCCGGCTGTTCGCCGCGCTGTCCCCGGACGACCTCGGAGACGACGACCTCGTGCAGCGGCAGGTGTCCCGCATCGCGGCGGGGCTGCCGATCGATCCGGATCTGCTCGGAAACGCCTTCAGCCGGCCCCTGATCGGCCTCGCCCCGGAACTGGCCGGGCTCCGCGAGGTGATCGCGTCGCTCACTGGCCGCGACGTCGCCCTGACCGGTGCTGGACCGACCCACTACGTCCTCGAGCCGGACCCCGAGCGCGCGGACGCAGTCGCGGTCGCGCTGCGGGAGCGGCTGGGTGGATCGGCCCTCTTCTTCGTTTGCCAGCCATGGGACGGCCCTCCGGCGATCCGGCTGGCGGAGGATGGCGAGCCGGGACCGGGCGTCACTATTTAACCCCAGAGACGACGGTTCCCTGGATAAACGAGCGCTGTGTCAGAAAGAAGATGATGAGAACCGGAATCAGGCTCAGGACCGTCTGGGCCATGATTCCCTGGTAATCGGTCGTGAAGCGGGAGTTGAGCAGGGCGAGACCCCGGGCCAGGGTGAACGAGTTGGTCTCGTTGAGATAGATCAGTGGCTCCAGGTAAGCGTTCCAGTTCCATGTGAAGGCGTAAATCGCGACGACGCCAAGCGCTGGGGCGGCCTGCGGCAGGACGATCCGCCAAAAGATCTGGAACCAGCCCGCGCCGTCGATCCGGGCCGCATCGTCATAATCAAGCGGGATCGTCATCATGTATTGCCGGACGAGGAAGATGCAAAAGGCGCCGGCGTAGTTTCCGGCGAAGAACGCAGGCAGCGAGAGCGGGACCGGCGTGTTGAAGAACGAGATGTTGGTCCCGAACACGTCGGTGAGGAATTGACCCAGTCGGGTCCAGCCGATGTAGATCGGGATGATCGTGACCTGTTCCGGCAACATCATCGTGGCGAGAACGACGATGAACAGGCCGTTGCGACCCGGGAACCGCATCCGCGCGAAGGCAAATCCGGCCAGCGAGGCCGAGAACAAGAGACCGACGATGTTGAGCAGCGTTATGACGGTGGTGTTGTAGTAGAACAACTCAAAGTTCAGGTTCTGGAACGGCTCGACATACCCCCGCACTGCGATCGGGTTGGGGATGAACTCAGGGGGCGAGGTGAAGAGTTGCCCGTCGGTCTTGAAGGACGTCGCGAGCATCCAGAGTAACGGCGCAGCGAAGACCAGCGCGCCGACCAGGACAAGGAGATGCAAGAGCACCGACCCGGCCCGCTGCCTCAGGACCGGATCGATCTGGAACTCCGGTGTGGCGGCCTCGACATCGTGATACGGGCGGGCAGGCGAACGCTCCGCAATCATCGCCGACGGTGCGACCGTAACGGGATCAGGCTGGTGAGCTGTCACTTGCGCAATCCTCCCTCGTAGTGGACCCAGGTGCTGGAGGAGCGCACGAGGATCATCGTGAAGAACAGGATAATTACGAACAGGACCCACGCGATCGCGGACGCGTCGCCGAACTGGAAGGTGGTGAACGCTTCCCGGTAGAGAAGGTAGACCATCGTCAGCGTGGCGTTGTTCGGTCCCCCCTCAGTGACCACGGCGACGGCCGTAAAGACCTGGAAGGCCCCGATAATGTTGATGACCACGTTGAAGAAGATCGTTGGCGTCAGGAGGGGGAGGGTGACCGTGAAGAAGGAGCGGATGGCGCCGGCGCCATCGACCCGGGATGCCTCCTTGACGTCCGAAGGGATGCTCTGCAGCCCGGCGAGGTACAGCAGCATGTTGCTGCCAGTCCCCCACAGCGCGATGAGGATCATCCCCGGGAGCGCCCACTGTGACGACGAGAACCAGCGGAGGCGCTCGATCCCGAAGATCGCCAAGAACTGGTTCATGAGGCCGTCGCTGCTCGGGTTCAGCACCCAGTTCCAGACGACCGCGACCGCGACCCCAGAGACGACCGCCGGCAGGTAGTAGAGGGTGCGCCAGACCCCGCTGAGGATAAGCTTCTCGTTGAGCATCAGCGCGATAACCAGCGCGAGCACCGTCCCGACCGGGACGACGATCGCGGTGTAGGTGGCCGTGATGCGCAGCGCTTTCCAGAAGATCGGGTCGTCCACGAGGTCGCGGTAATTGTCGAGCCCGACCCACGTGTTGGTCGTCAGGAGGTTCGTGTCGAAGAACGACAGCCGCAGGGAGTAGATCATCGCCCCGGCGGTGAAGAGCAGGAAGCCGAAGATCCAGGGAGCTAGGAAGATGTAGGCGATCAACGCCTCCTTCCGACGGCTCGTCAGCCACGGCAGCCTGGGGATGACGAGTGTCGACTCGTCGAACCGGGACGGACGCGGATTACCGACCGCTCCGGAAGGAACGTCAACCATGGAGACTGGCCCTCCGGGCAACGCATGAAGGCCCGGACGGTAAATCCGAGCCTTCATTCAACGAGAGACGGCGTGCTAGCTGTTCTGCTGCTGAGCGGTGACTTCCTCGGCTACCGTACGCAGGTACTCCGGCTGCTCCTCGCCCGTCAGGAAGACGGCCTCTAGCGCCGGGTTGATCAGCGACTGCGCCTCGGCATCCCGCGCAAACAGCTGCCGGTTGCGTGGGTAGCCCTGGTCCATCGCGGTCCGGGCGAGTTCAAGGTTGGCCTCGGCGAGTTCCGGGTAGGCGGTCACGCAAGTATCGATCCAGCTGTCGAGGAGCGAGTAGCGGCACGGCAGGTACCCGGTGATCCGCGTGCTCTCGAGCTGGAAGGCTGGGCTGGAGAGGAACTTGAGTAGCTCCCACGCCGCTTCCTGGTTAGGCGAGCCCGCCCAGATCGCGAACCCATCGGCGGTGCCCAGGACGACCCGGCCGGCTGGTCCCGGCGGGACTGGGGCGAACCCCCAGCGGAAAGTGCTGCCTGCCTGGCGAACCTGCTCGGCGATCGCGAACGGATACAGGCCATCCTCGACCATCGCAATGCGACCTTGGCCGAAGGAACTGGCGGTGTTCGCCACGCCGCCGCGACCGCCCGGAAACAGCAGGCCGAATTCGGCGTTGACACCGTCGGTGAACGTCAGGTCATAGGCCCACTGCGATGCGGCGATCGCCGGGTCCTCCCCGAACGCCGCAACCGTCTGATCGGCCGGGTCGACGAGGTTGCCACCGAACGCCGCAACCTTGTACGCCCAGCGGTCGAGGCCATATGCCGGAAAGAACATGCCCCATCGCGTCGTCTCGTCGCCCTCCCGCAGCGTCAACTGCCGTGCGACCTCGGCGTAGCGGTCATGCGTCCAGGTATCGTCCGGCGGCGTGATGCCGTTCTCCTCGAAGAGGTCACGGTTGTACCAGAGGGCCATCATGTTGACGTACTTGGGCAGGCCGAAGCGGATACCGGACGGCATGATGAAGTCGGCCCATTGCCACTCGAAGTAGTCGGCGATGGCCTCTGCGGTGAAGTCACGGTCGACCAGGGGCTGGACATCGAGGACCTGACCGACGCCGTCATACGTCGCGACATCATCGCGCCACGTGTCGAAGATGTCAGGGGCGTTGCCACCGATCATCGACGTGATGAGCTGCTCTCCACGGTTCTCCGGCTGTGGCTCCACCGTGACCGTGATGTTCGGGTACTGAGGGATGAAGAGTCGATCCAGTAAATCTTGGGTGCGGGCGATCTCGTTCTGGTCGGCAGAGACCAGTTGATAACGGAGCTCGCCCGACGCCTGGGTATTGACGGCCGGCGTGGCGACGGCGACGGGAGTGGCTTCGGGTGTCGCCTGGGCGAGGGCCGACGGGCTCTGCCTCGCCGCGAGAGCGAGGGCTGCCCCCGCGCCGGCGGCGCCTTGGAGGACGGAGCGGCGGTCGATGCCGCCGGTGCGCTTGGCGCGTGAAGACTTGGTCATGTGGTACTCCCAGCGTCGCCAGGCTCCTGGCGACATGTCATGCTTCCAATCGGCCTGTCGGCACGAAACGTACCCGCTTCGCGAGCAGGAGTCAGCCCGAGACTGGACGGCGCCGGCCGGGCAACGGGAACGCGCGCCTGTCCGTGCGTACCCATTAGGCGGTCGCCCGGCCTCGCTCGGTTGATTCGCGCGTCCAATGCTCAAATCGCTGTACTAACCGAGGGCAGAACTATTCGGCGCGATTCTGCGACAGCGTCGCACGCCGGTCTGCCACACATGATGGAAGCAAGACCGCGACCACCGCGGGCGACGAAATGCCCGGTTTTCGGCAGGTCTCCCCGAGCTGTGTAAAATAGTGGAGCTACGACGGAAACGCGACGACGTGTCATCCCGCATGAGCGAGCCCGGAGGCGGTGGGAGCCGGGCGGCTGGGTTACGTCTGTCATCCTTCCCGAGCGCCCGGTGAGTACCGCCCCTTGAGGACGGAGGTAGCCGAGGCCGGCCTGGTCGCCCGTTAGCGCGACGCTCGTCCCGCCCGCCCGGTGCGGTCGGACGATGCCCGAGTGGGCCCGTGCGCGGGTCAACCGAGGTGGTACCGCGGGTTCGCCCGTCCTCGATCCAGATCAGAGGACGGGTTTCGTGTTTTTCGGCGACCGGCCTGTCCCACGTGACCTCCGACCACACCCCTGCCAGCAACGATGGAGACGAGCCGGTGACGACGTTCCGAGAAGTGACCCAGAAGGCCGATTTTCCGCGGATGGAGCGCGACCTGCTCGCCTGGTGGGAGCGGGACGGCATCGTCGACCGCTACCTGACCCGGAACGCTGGCGCTGACGAGCGGTTCTCGTTCATCGACGGGCCGATCACCGCCAACAACCCGATGGGCGTCCATCACGCCTGGGGCCGGACCTACAAGGATCTGTTCCAGCGCTACAACGCGATGCTCGGCAAGGACCAGCGCTTCCAGAACGGGTTCGACTGCCAGGGGCTCTGGGTCGAGGTCGAGGTCGAGAAGGAACTCGGGCTGAAGAGCAAGCGCGACATCGAGTCGTACGGCGTCGCCGAGTTCGTCCAGCTCTGCAAGGATCGGGTGCAGCGGTTCTCGAAGCGGCAGACCGACCAGTCGATCCGGCTCGGCTACTGGATGGACTGGGACCACTCGTACTTCACGGACTCCGACGAGAACAACTACACGATCTGGAACTTCCTCAAGTCCTGCCACGAGAAGGGGTGGATCTACAAGGGCCACGATTCCATGCCGTGGTGCCCGCGCTGTGGGACCGGGCTGTCCGAGCACGAGATCGTGACGGAGGGCTACAAGGACCGGACCCACCTCTCCATCTACGCCCGGCTGCCGCTGCTCGACGAGGACGGCGCTGACCTGCTCGTCTGGACGACGACGCCCTGGACGCTGCCGGCCAATGTCGCGGCCGCCGTCAACCCGTCGCTGACCTATGCCCGCGTCGAGTACACCGTCAAGGGCGAGGCCCGCGCCTCGTACGTGGCGAAGGAGCTCGTGCGCAAGGTCATCAGTGGCCAGCACACCGTGACGGCCGAGCTGCCCGGAAGCGATCTGGTCGGGCGGCCGTACAGCGGGCCGTTCGACGAGTTGCCCGCCGCCGAGGGCATCCAGCACCGGGTGATCGCCTGGAACGACGTCTCCGCGACCGAGGGGACCGGCATCGTCCACATCGCCCCCGGCTGCGGCAAGGAGGACTTCGCCCTCTCGAAGGTCGAGGACCTGCCGGTGATCGCGCCGATCGATGAGTTCGGCGTCTACGTCCCCGGCTTCGACGATCTCTCTGGCCGCTATGTCCACGAGGTCGGCATGGAGATCATGGGACGGCTGACCGACAAGGGGCTGCTCCACCGGGCCGAGAACCACACCCACCGCTACCCGGTCTGCTGGCGATGCGGGACCGACCTCGTCTTCCGGCTGGTCGACGAGTGGTTCATCTCGATGGGCGAACTGCGCCAGACCATGATGGCCGTGACCCGCGACATCACCTGGATCCCGTCGTTCGGCCGGGAGCGGGAGCTCGACTGGCTCGAGCACATGGACGACTGGATGATCTCCAAGAAGCGGTACTGGGGACTCGCCCTGCCGATCTACGTCTGCGACGACTGCGGCGAGTTCGACGTGGTCGGTGGGCGTGAGGAACTGCGCGACCGCTCCGTCGCGGGCTGGGAGGCCTTCGATGGCCACAGCCCGCACCGGCCCTACGTCGATGAGGTGAAGATCGCCTGCAAGGTCTGCGGCGGGCAGGCCAGCCGGGTGAAGGACGTCGGCAACCCGTGGCTCGATGCCGGCATCGTGCCGTTCTCGACGCTTCATTACCTGACGGACCGCGAGTACTGGGCGAAGTGGTTCCCGGCCGACCTGATCAGCGAGAGCTTCCCCGGCCAGTTCCGCAACTGGTTCTACTCCCTGATCGCCCAGAGTTCCGCCCTGACCGGCGAGAAGCCGTTCCGCAATGTCTTTTCGTACGCGCTCATGAAGGACGAGCACGGCGAGGACATGCACAAGAGCAAGGGCAACGCGATCTGGCTGGACGATGCCGCCGAGGAGATCGGCATCGACACGATGCGCTGGCTGTTCAGCACGGTCAACCCGTCGGCCAACGTCAATTTCGGTCCCAACGTCACCGACGCGGTCCGGCGCCGGTTCATCCTGCCGCTCTGGAACTGCTACGCCTTCTTCGCCAACTACGCCCGGCTGGACGGCTGGGACCCCATGGCGCCGGGCAGTATCCCGCCGCTGGCGGACCGCTCGCTGTTCGACCGGTGGGTCATCTCCCGGCTCAACCAGGTCACCGGGATCGTCCGGGAGCGACTGGATGCGTTCGATCCGGACGGCGCCGCGACCGAGATCGAGCGATTCGTCGTCGAGGAAGTGTCGAACTGGTACATCCGTCGCAACCGACGCCGCTTCTGGCGGGCCGAAAGCGACGCCGACAAGCTCGCCGCCTACGGCACCCTCTACGAGGTGCTGACCACCGTCTCCAAGCTCCTGGCGCCGTTCGTCCCGTTCATCAGCGAGGAGATCTACGGCAACCTCGTCCGCGATACCGACCCGTCGGCCCCGCCGTCGGTCCACCTCTGCGACTTCCCCACGGTGGACGCGTCCGCGATCGACGCCCGGCTCAGCACCGACATGGCCGCCGTCCTGGAGGTGGTGAACCTCGGTCACGCCGCCCGGCAGGAAGCAGGGACCAAGGTCCGGCAGCCGCTCCCGGCGATCCTCGTCTACAGCCAGCGGCCGGCGACCATGGAGGCGATGGGACGGCTGGGCGACCTCGTGCTGGACGAGCTCAACGTGAAGGAAGTCCGGCCGCTGGTCGAGGCGGAACTGGGCGATGTCCTGACCTACTCGATCCGGCCCAATCTCAAGGTCCTCGGTCCCCGGTTCGGCAAGCGTCTGGGAGCTGTCCGGCAGGCGCTGGAGGCCGCGCCGCCAGCCGGGATCGCCGCGACGGTCAGTGGCGGCGGGACCGTCACCCTGACGCTGGCCGACGGCGAGGCCGTCGAGCTCGCGCCCGAGGACGTGCTGGTCGACCTGCAGAAGCGGACGGGCTTCGCGGCGGCGCAGGGCGCGACCGTGACCGTCGTGCTCGATACCAACCTGACAGTGGATCTGATCGAGGAGGGGCTGGCCCGTGACTTCGTCCGCGGCGTGCAGGACGCGCGCAAGGACGCCGGCTACCGCGTCGAGGACCGCATCGAGCTGAACTACGAGGCCGACCCGGAGGTCGTCGCGTCGATCGAGCGACACCACGACACCATCGCGGCGGAGGTCCTTGCCGTCAGCCTGACCGGTGAGCGCGTCAACGGTGCCTCGGACCAGGTCCGCCCCCAGGCCGAGGGGCAGACGCACGGGAGCGACGGGACCGGATCGCTACTCAGCGATGGGACCTGGATGGACCAGATCAGCGTCGGGGAGCATCACGTCCGGATCGGGATGAGGCGGGTCGTACCGGCCCTGGATGCACGGCCGGCGTGATCCGGACGCTTCCTGTCCGCTGGAATGGGTCTCCGGTTGTCGGCTGAGTTCACTGCATCCCGGTCCTGTCTGCCCGACGGCAGTCACCGTCAGGCCTGGACGCTGGGGTGCAGCGGCTTGCCGCCAACCCGTGTCCGGTAGCCAGACCGTGGCACCGTCGGAACCGATTGAGCCCGGCAAAGTGTCGCCTCTGGTTGGAGGACGTGGATGGAACTCGGTTCGGAGTGGGAATGGGGCGTGTTCTGGATGGAGTCCATCCGGGACTTCGTGATTACCGTGGTCGCCTTCCTGCTCGCCTATATGGCGGCGATGCTGGTCTTCCAGCGCGAGCGACGGATCGCCGATGAGGCCCGGCAGCGGGTGGAGACCTACCGGATGGAGGACCTCGACCGGGAAGTCTACCGGGTGACGCTGGACCGCGAGCACATGGGGATGGCGCTCCTCTACAAGCTGGCTCTCCGCGGCCGCGCGGTCCACGAGCGTGCCGTCGATCTCGTCTCCGGGGAAGTCCCGGCCGGGACGGGCCGCGAGACCGTCGACGCGAGCGACTGGAAGCGCCTGCGCGACGACTTCAGCATCTGGCAGGTCGACGCCCTGACCTTCATCCCGGAGTACGCAGACACCGAGGCTGGTCGACTCGCGGAACGCCTGATGTCCACGGGCTGCCAGGTGTTCTGGTTGCTCAACCAGAGGGAGCCCGACCAGGAAGCGGCGGGGACGTGCCGCGACGATTTCGACCGGCAGACGCGCGTCATCCGGGAGCGACTCGGCGTCCTGAGTGGGACAGACCTCCTGCTCCGACAGGACACGAGCGCGGGCGACATGGATATCGCCCGGACACACACCTGATCGAGTGCCATTGCGTCCATGGCTGGCGCGAGGAGCATCGGTGCCTACGGACCGCACAGAGGCGATATGACGCGCCGGGAGCGGTTTCCAAAAGTG
>CADCWK010000286.1 GCA_902806375.1 uncultured Thermomicrobiales bacterium | reverse complement strand
GGATCGCCGGATCAGGTCCGGTCCGCGTACAGTAGGGCGACTCTCGACTGGATCGGATGGTTTCCTCGGGTTGGCCGGTTGGCGGCCGGACGGTGAAGCGTATCCCGGGCCAGGTGCCGCGGGGCCGGGGAGGTGTCGATGACGCCATCCGACGTAATCGTGATCGTCCTCGGGTACGCCCTCGGATCGGTTCCGGTTGGGTACCTGCTGGTCCGGTTCCGGACCGGCCAGGACCTGCGCCGGGCGGGCAGCGGCAGCACCGGCGCGACCAACGTCGCCCGGCTGCTCGGCCGACCGGGCTTCGCCGCCGCCTTCCTGCTCGACCTCGGCAAGGGCTGGCTCGCGGTCACGCTGGCCGGAGCCCTCGCCGCCAACCCGTGGGTGGTGTCCGGCGCCGGCGTGGCGGTGGTCGCCGGGCATCTCTGGCCCGTCTGGCTCAGGTTCCGGGGTGGGAAGGGGCTGGCGACCGGGTACGGCGCGTGCCTCGCCCTCAGCCCGGTGATCGGCGTCGTCGCGCTCATGGCGCTGGTCACGCTGCTGCCCGTCCTCCGGCCCTCGATGCTCGCCCTGGCGGTCGTGCTCGTCGCCATCCCGGTCGGGGCGCTGGTCGCCGATCCCGGTGCCGCGGTGGGACTGTTGCTGATGGCGTCCCTGGTCCTGTTCGGCCACCGGACCAATATACTGGCCCTCCGGCCGGGTGGTGCCGACCACGGGCGCGTCCGGTTCCTGGGCCGGCCGTCCGCCCGGACCGCTGACGCAAGGAGCAGACGATGACGAGGCAATCCGAGAGCGGAGCCCGGACGATCGAGCGACTCACCACTGGCGTCAGTTTCCGGGTCGCGCGGGAGCCGTGGGAGCGCGAGGCCGTCGCCCGGCTCAACCATCGCACCTTCACCGAGGAGATCCCGCAGCACACCCCGACCGGCGACGGCCTGCTGGTCGACCGCTTCGACGACGAGAACACCTACCTCGTTGGGTTCGCCGGGCAGGAGCTGGTCGGGATGATGGCCGTCCGGGCGCGCCGGCCGTTCTCGCTGGACCTGAAGCTGGCCGACCTGGACCGCTTCCTCCCGGAGCACGTGTCCGCCTGCGAGATCCGCCTGCTGGTCGTCGACCCGGCCTGGCGCTCGGGCCGGATCCTGCTCGGCCTGATGGAGATGCTGGACCGCTACTGCCACCAGCACGGGCACGACCTCGCGCTGATCTCCGGCACGGTCCGGCAACTGAAGCTCTACCGTCGGCTGGGTTTCCAGCCGTTCGCCCAGCCGGTCGGTGACGCGGCAGCGCTGTTCCAGCCGATGTACCTGACCAGTGCCCGGGCCGACCGGATGGCCCGCCGGTTCCTCGATCTCGGCCGGGAGCCTGCCTCCGCGCTCGAGACCTCGCCGCAAATCTCCGGGGAGGTCGTGAACCTGCTGCCGGGACCGGTCGCGATGCGTCCCGAGGTCCGGGAGGCTTTCGCCCTCGCCGCCGAATCGCACCGGGCCCCGCGTTTCGTCCAGGCGATGCGCGATGTCCGCGAGCGGCTGCGGGCGCTGACCGGCGCCCGGCAGGTCGCGATCGTGGCTGGCTCGGGCACCCTCGCCAACGACGCCGTCGCCGGTCAGATCGGTCTGCTCGGCGGGCACGGGCTGGTGCTGGTCAATGGGGAGTTCGGTGAGCGGCTGGCCGGGCAGGCCGGGCGCCATGGCCTGGCACACCGCGTCCACCGGGTCGACTGGGGATCGGTGTTCGACTGGGCGGCCGTCGAGCGCGAACTCGCGGCCCTGCCGGAGCCGCGCTGGCTCTGGGCCTGCCACTGCGAGACATCGACTGGCGTGCTCAACGACCTCGACACGCTGCGAGGGATCGCCGGGCGCCATGGGACACGGCTCTGCCTGGACGGCATCAGCTCGGTCGGGATGGTGCCGGTTGATCTGCTCGGCGTCTGGCTGGCGTCCACGACGAGCGGCAAGGCGCTGGGCGCCTATCCCGGCCTGGCGATCGTGCTGTCCTCGGAGCCGTTCCGGGCGGGCGGGCAGCTGCCGGCTGTCCTCGACCTGCACCGGCACCATGAGACGTCCGGAGTGCCGTACACCCTGTCGTCCAACGCCCTCGCCGCGCTGGACGTCGCGCTGCGAGCCATGCCAATCCCGGAGCGGTTCGAGACCATCCGGGCGGCCGGCACCGACCTGCGCCGGCGGCTGGTCGCGGCCGGAGTGCCGGTCCTCGCCCCGGCGGACGTCGCCGCGCCGGGTGTCCTGACGATCCCGGTCCCGGCGACGCTGCGCTCGGTCGACATCGGCGACCGGCTGGCCGACGACGGTATCCTCGTCAGCTACCAGAGCGGGTACCTGCTCGATCGCAACTGGCTCCAGCTCTGCCTCCTTGGCGACGAGCGCGGCTACACGCCGGAGCGACTGGGACCGGTGGTGGATCGGCTGGCCGGGCTGCTGTCGGTCCATTCAGCTGCCTGAGCCCGCGACGGACGCGGCGACCGGCTCGGCGGCCACGCGGGCGCGATCGCCGACCGCGACGACGTAGTCGGCGATCTCGCCGGGGATGTTCACCCCGGTCGTGTCGATGCTGTTGCGGAACTCCATCGTGTAGTTGACCTCGATCACCGCCAGGCCGTCCGGCCCTTCGAGGACATCGACGGCGACGACCCCGCCGCCGACGGCCATCGCCGCGGCCCGGCAGAGACCGTCGAGTTCCGGAGTGACCGGGCAGTTGGTCGCCTGCCCGCCGCGGGCGGTATTGGTGATCCAGTGCGGGCTATCGCGGTAGATCGCGCAGATCGTCCGGTCGTCGACGACGAAGGCGCGGATGTCCCGGCCCGGCTTCTCGACGAAGCGCTGGATGTAGAAGACCCCGTGCTGGTAGGACCCGAGCGTGACCTTGTGTTCCAGGATCGCCTCGGCGGCGTCCCGGTCGTTGACGCGGGCGAGCAACCGGCCCCAGGAGCCGACGACCGGCTTGAGCACGACCGGGTAGCCCATCCTCTCGATCGCGTCGATGGCCTCGTCCGGGGTAAAGGCGACCACGGTCTCCGGCGTCGGGACGCCGGCGGCGACCAGCGCCGCTGACGTCAGCAGCTTGTCGCCGCAGACGTTGGCGACCTCGTAGGTATTGACCGTGGCGACACCCCAGTCGCTGAGGATCTTGAGCAGGTACAGGGCGCGGGAGTGGTTGATGCAGCGCTCGACGACGACGTCGCAGCCGGTCAGCCCGGTGTGCGGGTCGGCCAGGCCGAGGTGGAGGTGGCGGTCGTCGAACCGGACCAGTTCGACTCCGCGCCGCTCGAGTTCGGAGGCGAGCAGCTTCTCCTCGATCCGGATGCGGGAGTGCAGCATGCCGACGCGGAGCCGGTCGACCTGTCGCGTGATCATGTCCGTGCCTCTTGGGGTTGCCGTCATGTCCGTCGGTCCGTCCAGCCGTCACTGTCGGCCGGTGTGTTGGGGCAGCGTTTCAGGTAGGGGCGATGGCTTGTCCTCGCCCGCGCCGTCAGGCGTAACCTCTGCCAGTGCCGACGCGATCCGATGGCGACCGACGTGTCGCCTCACGGCGATGGCTGCTACGGCGGCCAGGGCGAGGACAAGCCGTCGCCCCTACGGCGTTGGGCCGCGATCAACACGCTGACGTGGGCTGATCGCCGGTTCAGGCCATCGCGGTCGCGACCGGATCTCCGCGCTTGACCCGCTCCGCGATCCGGACGGCCTCCGCGACGATCTC
>CADCWK010000285.1 GCA_902806375.1 uncultured Thermomicrobiales bacterium | reverse complement strand
GAGCGACTCGACGATGACGCGGTCGGCGGGCGCCTCGACGACGACCTGAGCCGTGCCAAAGGCATCACGCAGGACCAGGAAGAGGACCGACTTGAGCGCGCGGCGGTGATGGAGCCAGCCGCCAAGGACGACGCGGTCGCCAACGTGGTCCGCGAGATCGGCGGACCATACGCGTGACCCAACGTGGGCAACCGCGGGTAATGGAACAGAGGGTGGGGACATGGTGTCACCTCCGCGAGCGCAACACACCCCCTCCGCCTTGCGGACGAGGGGGGCGCTCGTGGTGCCACCGCAATTCGTCGTTCCCGCCCGCTGGCGATGACGCCGCGCGAGGGATCGACCTTCTGGGGCCCGGTAACGGGGGCAGGCCGTCATGGACTACGCGGATCGGTCGGGGGCCAGCAGACCGGTCGGGACGGATCGGGCGCTGGTGACGGATCGTTCGGCCATGCGCTCGGGAGGGTCTTCCTCGGGGGCTCGCCATCGCGCTTGCACGGTCCGCGATTCGCTGGGGACGAGGGGGCCAGAGTACTCGGCTCCGTCGACGCGTTGGCGCAACTGTACGGCGCGGACAATCCGGAGCGCAACCGCGGGGCTGCCCGCCATACACATTACACACGGTTCTGAATCGTGCAGAGCGCCTGGCGAATCTCACCGAGATGGTAGGCCGTGTGGACGAGAATCGCGATCGCGCCGTAGACGGAGTCCTCCTCGTTCCAATCGGCGTCTCGCAGCACATTGCGTGTTTCTGTAAGGCCGGCACGGAGAGCCTCGATCACCGCCGTCCATTCGCCGTCGGACACCGGCCCGAGTTGCCAGGCGTGCGACCAGTCGACCTCGCCGACCTCCCTGCCCGCGATGTCGGACCGCAAGACGTCGAGGTAGTAGGTGACGTGGTTGACCTGGGCCGCGATCGAGGCGCAGGATGCGGATACGGGCCGGGAGGCCTCCTCGGCGGAGATCGTCGCCAGCGTCTCGAACATCGAGGTGCCGCGATCGAGGTAGAAGCCGTGGTGCGTTTCGAAGGTCTCTTCAAGGAACTCGAAAATCGCGGTGGAAACGTGCGTCACTTTCCGGTCGTCGCGCATGGGAACTGCTCCAGTCGAGGACCACGAGATGGTCAGGATCCATGGCAGTGTCCTCCTTCCTGGTGACCAGTGGACCACGTGTGCGGGCGCCTGTACCGGACGGGCGCCCGGGGCTCACCGGATGCGACGGGAACCAGTTTTCTCGCCCGGCGTGTCCTGGCTCAGAAGGAGTTGACGAAGAGACTGCTGACCGATTCGCCTTCGTGGATGCGGTGGATCGCTTCGGCGAGCAATGGCGCGATTGAGAGGACATGCATGTTCCGCAGGCGCTTCTCAGCCGGGATCGGCACGGTGTTGGTGGTCACGATCTCGTCGAGGTCGCTGAACGACCCCAGGCGCTCGATTGCCTTGCCGGTGAACAGGCCGTGCGTGCAGGCGAGCGAGATGCGGCCGACCCCAAGCGTGCGCAGGCTGTTCATCAGCTCCAGGATCGAGCCGCCGGTGGCGATCTCATCGTCAAGGACGATCACGTTCTTGCCGTGCACGTCACCCACGATGGCGTCGATCACGACCTTGTCGTCGGCAAGCCGTCGCTTGGAACCCGCGGCGACCGGCAGGTTGAGGACCCGGGCAAACTGGGTCGCCGATTTGGCGTTGCCGAGGTCGGGCGAGACGACGATGGTGTTGGCCAGGTCGCGCGACTTGAAGTGATCGGCGATCACGTTGAGCGCGTTCAGGTGATCGACCGGCACGCTGAAGAACCCGTGCACCTGCGGCGCGTGCAGGGCCATCGTCAGCACCCGGTCCGCACCGGCCGTAACCAGCAGGTCCGCGACCAGGCGTCCGCCGATCGAGATGCGAGGCATGTCCTTCTTGTCCGACCGCGCGTAGGCGTAATGGGGAATCACGGCCGTGATCCGCGCGGCAGAGGCGCCCCGCGCGGCATCGAGCATCAAGAGCAGCTCCATCAGATGTTCCTGCACCGACGGCACGAGCGGTTGGATCAGGAACACATCCTGCTCCCGGCAGTTCGCCTGGAGCTGGACCTGCAGGCAATCGTTGCTGAACCGGTTGATCTGCGCCCGCAACAGCGGCAACCCCAATGTGTCGCAGACCTCGTGAGCCAGGTCCGGGTGGGCGGTGCCGCTGAATATTCCGATTTCACGCATGGGGCAGTTCGATCTCCCGCGAGGGTCCGGAGTGGAGGAGCAAGGCGCTGTCGCGCTCGCCCGGCGCACCGCCATCGGTGACCGTGGGAGCGTACCCTTTCTGTCCATTCATGCACAATGATCGGAAGAGCAGGATGGTGCTGCCGGCAGGGCACGGAGCGACCCGGCGCATCGCCGCGCAGGGTCGCTCCGCGGAGGTTCTCCAATATCTGCCTCAGCGTGGGAATCCGTGGGAGGCAGGAGCACGCGCCGGCGTTGGGACCACTGCCATGGAAGCACCAGGGTCGCGCAGCGCCTCCGGTTCGCATGCGCTCCACTGGCCACGGCCCTCCGCCCGTGCGATGGATTCCGAACCCGTCAGCCACCCCGCGAACCTGGTGTTCGGCTCGCTGATCGCGGCACGCAACGCACCGTCCGTCACCAGGGCCGCGGAGGCGAGGACGAACCGGCCATCATCGGCCTCCACCCAGACATCGCGGACCCAGTTGCCGCGGGCGTCGGTCGCGGTTGCCTGCCGCTCGATGCGGACCCGCTTGCCCATGACGAGGGCGGCGTTGGCGGTGGTGGCTTCCCCGGCGTAGCAGTCGTCGCCAGTCGGGGCGTCGACTCCGAGATACCGGACCGTCTGCCGAACGCCGTCCTGTTCGACAACGATCGTCTCCCCATTCTCGGTCCCCACGACGGTCGCTTCAATGTACTCCGGCAGCGCGGGTGCTTCCTCCGGAGCCGTCAGCGGCTCGGGCTCGGCAAGGACCGGCTCCAGATCGACAACCTGGTCGCCAGCGTACAGGACGAGCGAGGTGGCACCCTGGGGAACGAGGAACGCGAGGGCGAATCGGTGGCCTTCCCCCGGGGCCCAGGAGACGGAATCGGTGTTGCCGTACGCGGGCTCGAGCCCGAGCTGGGAGTTGACCCAACCGTTCCCGACATCGAGCAGGATCTCCTGGCCATCGGCAAAGAGCCTGAACTGCCTCATGTCGAACTCGCGCTCGCCCTCCGTCCAGTTCTCTCCATAGAGGGAGATGACCACCCACTCACCGTAGTCTCCCACGTCGCTGACATCCGGCAGTTCTGCGATGGTGTCGCCACGGGCGGCGCCCTCGATGGAATAGCGGAACGCGCCGTCGCCGAGCGACTGGGCGGGCGGCGTTTCGGGGTCAACGCTGGGTGGTTGCAGCTCCAGCGTTGACCCCGAAACGACCGTCGGGGAGGACGCCGGGGTCTGCGTCGGCGCCTCGGTCGGCGTGGTGGTCGCAGTTGAAGCGGGCGTCTGCGTCGGCGCTTCGGTCGGCGTGGTGGTCGCGGTCGAAGCGGGCGTCTGCGTCGGCACCTCGGTCGGCGAGGCGGTCGCGGTGGGAACCGGCGTCCGGGTCGGCACTTCGGTCAGTGAGGTGGTCGCGGTGGGGACCGGTGTCTGGGTCGGCACCTCGGTCGGTGAGGCGGTCGCGGTAGGATCTGGTGTCCGGGTCGGCTGTTCAGTCGGGGTCGCGGTCGACGCCGGTGTCTGCGTCGGCGCTTC
>CADCWK010000284.1 GCA_902806375.1 uncultured Thermomicrobiales bacterium | reverse complement strand
AGGAACCGCGACCGTTCAAGCGGATTCCGTATTACTCCCCGGAGCCAGTCATGGTGTCGGCCTGCGTCACGGGTAGGCGGTTGAGGACGATCCGGTTGAACGGCACCCAGCGGGACGAGGTCTCCCAGCTGGCAACGTAGGCGGGGTCGGCGGCCGGGTCGACGCCCGCGACCAGCCTGGGCGCCGCGAAGTCGATCACATAGGCCGGCGCCGGCAGCGGGGCGGGGTCGTCCCGCCAGAGGAAGTTCGCGGCCAGCAGCCAGCGGACGGGCGCCGGCTGGCCGTCGTCCAGGGCGTCGACCGCGGCCGTCGTCCGGTTCATGTCGGTGAAGGTGTCGAGCAGGTATCGCTCCGAGTAGTAGGAGAGGGTCCCGACCTCGCCGCGGAAGTCGACCGTCGCGTCCGGTTCGACCGTCGCCCGGATGTCGGCCGCGATCGCCCGGTACTGGTCGGGCCGGGCCCAGTTGCTGTGGATCGCGGCCTGGGAAAGCGGTGACCCCGGGCCGGCAAGGAGCGTCAGCAGCGTCGCCGCCGGCAGCAGGGCGGCAGCGTAGGTCAGCCGGCGGCCCAGCGGTCGCGATGGCGATGACAGGCGGCGGAGGAGGTCGCCGGCTCCGAGCCCACCGAGGACGGCGATGGCCAGGACCTGGTGCGTGTAGTACCAGTGGAACGGCGGGACGCCGAGCGCCGAGTAGGCGAGGTAGTGCACCACGCCGTACAGCGCCAGCGCGAGCATCACCCGGCGGGCGAGGGCCGGGCCGCGCCGGAGGACGGGCAGGGCGAGCGGGACGAACAGGAGTGGCCAGACCGACCCGAGGGTCGCCGCGGGGAACCGCTCCAGGTAGAGCAGCGGACCATTGACGAACAGTGTCGTCCCGGCCCAGGGCTGCTGCTCCACCTTGATGATCAGCGTGTCCGGGATCAGCGAGCCGAGGCGGATCCACGAGAAGAGGTACCAGGGCAGCATCGTCAGCCCGGCCCAGAGCACGATCCGCCCCCGGACCGCCCAGGCCACGGGCAGGACCAGCACGACCAGTGCGAGGAACAGCGCACCCTCGGGGCGGGTGATCGTCAGGAGTCCGAGCGAGACCGCCAGCGGCAGCCAGCGCCGGGTCAGCGACATCAGGACGGCGGTGAGCAGGAGCAGGATGAAGAGATAGCCCTCGAGCCCGATCGCCGACAGGAGCAGGGGATTGGTAACCAGGATGGCGAACGTCACCAGGCCGGCATGGGCGGTACCAGTGACCTGCCGCGAGATCCCGAGCAGGACGGCCAGCGTCAGCGTCCACTGGATCGCCAGCGCCACGGCGACCGCGGTCAGCGCCGACCCGGTCGCCGTGGCGGCGAGGGCCAGCACGATCACATTGAGGGGAGATGTCGCCGTGTTGGTCGTCTGGTCCGGGAAGAAGCCCCAGCTCAGGCCGTCGGCCAGGTTCCGCACGTATTGCAGGGTGATGTAGGTGTCATCGATGTAGGTGCTCTCGAAGATCCGGGCGTAGCCGTAGAGACCGGCGCCGATCAGTGTCCAGAGAATGACCCCGCGGAGCGGGGTCATCGTGACCTGACTGGATGGTGTCGTCGCTGCGGGGGTCGCCATCGTGTCTCCGGTCGCCAGGTCCTGCGAGGTGTCCATTGATCGATTCGTCCGCCTCCTGCTGATCCGTGAGGCGAGCTAGCCCGCGGCAGGGGGGTCCGGAGGAGATAAGCGACCCGGCCTCTGGTTCCGGGTGCGGGCGACCCCCGGAACCAGAGGCCGGCTTGTCGACGCGAGGGCCGGTGGTAGGGACGCCGGCGGAGACCGGACGCGGCACTGGTCGGTCCAGGCCGCGACCGGACATCACGTCCCGTCCGGAACCCTTCCCGCGCCAGGCAACGACTAGCGGCGCCCCAGGATCTGCCTGAAGGCCATCGCCGCGATCCCACCGATGGCCGCGCGGGCGATCGGGTTGTTCACCATGCCGCCCATACCACCCATACCACCCATGCCGCCCATCCGGGATGCACCCATCTGACCGCCGGTCAGTCCGCCGAGCATCCCGCCGAGACCGCCGCCGCCCATCGGGTAGCCGCCGCCGAAGCCGCCGCCGCCAAACAGCGCACCGAGGCCAATCGGCTGCTGGTGGAACTGTGACGTCATCTGCGCCAACTGGCGTGGGTCGTCGTAGTGGAAATCGTCGCCGATCGGCATCCCGCTGACGTCGCCGTGCTGCGCGATCATCGCGGCGAATTCGCGCCGCTGATCCGGTGACATCCGCTCGAAGGCGCGCATCGCCGCCTCCTGGTACTCCTCCGGGGAGAGTTCGCCAGCGACCTCGTCGTAGCGCTGCACCGCCTCCTCGTCGGTGAAACCCTCGGTCGGGTCGCCCGTCTCGTAGCGATTGACGAAGTCCTCCACCTGGCCGCGGCGCTGGATAGTGTCGTCGTCGTTGCTCTCGAGGAGACTCTTCAACATCGATCCCATGGTCTGTATGTCCTCTCATGATGGTGAATCGGTGGACCCTGCCCGGCAGCGCCCGCGCGCGACCGGGGCGGGGACCTCGGGTCGGTGCCCGGGTAGTGCGCCGTCGTGCTACCGGGTGACCGCCGGAGCCCGGGCTGCCGGAGTCCCGCTGGGTTGCGGGGCGTCGGCCGGGGCGATCGGGGTAGCGACCGTGGGCTCGGCCGGGGCGACCGCTCCCGTCTCGATGACATAGACCGCCACCTTCAGTTCATCCTCGCCCAGTCCCAGGACGCCGGTGCTGTCCGTGGAGAACACCGCGATCCCGGCGATGGTCGAATCGCCAACCGGGATCAGCGCAATCGTCAGGCCGTCGAGGTCCGGGCCGGCGATCTGCCCGCAGGCGAGGATCGTGCCAAATCCCTGGACGCTCGCGTGGATGGCAAGGACATGGCCGGCGTTGGCGATGTCCTCGAGGGAGGCGTCGATGCTCCCGCCACTGATGAGGACGGGCCGCTCCAGCGGCTGCCCCAGCACCTCGGCGTCGGGCTGATCGGCGCCGACCGGGACCGGCGGGTCGAACCCATACACCGGCTGGGCGACCGGGGCCTCGCAGGTGCCGCGATGGATCGCGACGGGGTAGGTGCCAGGACGGTCCGCGACCGGCGGGATGGCCGGGGTCGCCTCCTGCGCGACCGTGGCCGGACCGCCCAGGAGCAGGGTCACGGCCATGAGAAGAGCCGTCGCGGTAAGCCCCATGTGACGCGTCTCCAAGCGAGCTCCCTCCGGCTGGGCTGTCGTACGGCGACCGTCATGGCAACGCCGGGCAGATGGATCGGTCGGCTGGGTGCACGTGCATGCCGTGGACAGGCGTGGCTGCGTCTGGCCCGCCAGACGGCTGCGTCGCGTGCGCACGGACAGTTCCCTGACTCGCCGCCCAGCTCCGGGTCGGGATACGGTCACCCGGGCGGACCGGCGGTTCCGGTCTGGTACCAGGCGGGCTGGTAGGCCGCGACGGATGGTGATTCCCAGACACGCACGTATTCCCGGCCATTGACGGTCACGCTCTGGGCATCGCCGGCGAATTCGCGGAAGGCCAGGACCACGCAGGGGGCGTACTCCTCCTGACCCTCGGCCCGCATCAGTGGCGCGGTGTCGTTGACGACCTCGACGTGCCGGATCGTCGGCTGGTAGGGCAGTGTCGATTCCAGGAGCGACCAGATCGGGTACTCGGCCGCGTCGAAGCGCAGCAGCCCGATCTCCCCGCAGCGCGTCGTCGCGACGAAGGCC
>CADCWK010000283.1 GCA_902806375.1 uncultured Thermomicrobiales bacterium | reverse complement strand
GCATGCCGGGGCGGGCGTCCTTCACCGGGCGCAGGTGGCCCAGGTTGCCGTAGAGCCGGTTGTCGGCGTTCTCCCGGACCGCGCAGGTGTTGAGGACGACGACGTCGGCGTCGTCCCCCTCGGGCGCGGGCCGGTAGCCGGCCTGCTCCAGCAGCCCGGACAGCCGCTCGGAGTCGTGCACGTTCATCTGGCACCCGTAGGTGCGCACCCGGTAGGTGCGCTCGGTGCTCTCCACTGCGCTCTCCATGACAGCAGCGAGGGTACGGCGCTCGCGCGCCCGCGCCGGCGGCCGACCGCACGTGCCCCGACCGGAGGAAAGATCGGCCTTCGTTACCGCTTCGTGATCCCACGGTGCGGGATCCGGCACCTTCCGCCCTTAGTGTCCCGGAGGTGACCAGCCGTCCGAACGGAGAGCCTCTCGTCCGCCTGTCCGGCGTGAACAAGTGGTTCGGCGAACTGCACGTCCTGCAGGACATCGATCTGGAGATCGACCGCGGCGAGGTCGTCGTCGTCATCGGTCCCTCGGGCTCGGGCAAGTCGACCCTGTGCCGTGCCATCAACCGGCTCGAGCCCATCGACAAGGGCGAGATCACCATCGACGGCGCGCGACTGCCCGAGGAGGGCAAGGAGTTGGCCCGGCTGCGGGCCGACGTCGGCATGGTGTTCCAGAGCTTCAACCTCTTCGCCCACAAGACCGTGCTCGAGAACGTCGCGCTCGGGCCGGTCAAGGTGCGCAAGAAGTCCAAGGGCGACGCGGAGAGGCGGGCCCGCGAGCTCCTGGAGCGCGTGGGCGTGACGAGCCAGGCCGACAAGTACCCGGCGCAGCTCTCCGGCGGTCAGCAGCAGCGCGTGGCCATCGCCCGCGCCCTGGCCATGGAGCCCAAGGTGATGCTCTTCGACGAGCCCACCTCCGCGCTGGACCCCGAGATGATCAACGAGGTCCTCGACGTCATGGTGGGCCTCGCGAAGGACGGCATGACCATGGTCGTCGTCACCCACGAGATGGGCTTCGCCCGCCGGGCGGCCAACCGCGTCGTCTTCATGGACGGCGGCCGCGTCGTCGAGGCCGCCGAACCGGAAACCTTCTTCACCAGCCCGGAGTCCGACCGGGCCAAGGACTTCCTCTCCAAGATCCTCACCCACTGAACGCACGACAATCCAGCGAGAGGACCAACCCATGATGTTCCGCCGTACCGCCCTGGTGGCAGCCCTGTCCGTGGTCGCCCTGACCGCCGCAGCCTGCGGGGGCGACGACGACTCGTCCGCCTCCGAGCCCGCCGTCGAGTCGGACGTCGAGTTCGAGGCCGGCACCACGATGGCCGAGCTCGCCGAGGCGGGCACCATCCGCGTCGGCACGAAGATCGACCAGCCCGGCTTCGGTCTGGAGAACCTCGAGGGCGAGATCGAGGGCTTCGACGTCGAGGTCGCCAAGATCATCGCTGGCGCCCTGGGCATCGCGGAGGAGGACATCGAGTTCGTGGCGACCCCGTCCGCCGTCCGCGAGGACGTCATCGAGGGCGACGAGGTCGACATGGTCGTCGCGACCTACACGATCAACGACACCCGCAAGGAGCGGATCTCCTTCGCCGGCCCGTACTACCTGGCCGGCCAGCAGATCATGGTCGCCGCGGACAACGACGACATCACCGGCCCGGAGTCGCTGAAGGAGAACCCGGACGCCAAGGTCTGCTCCGTCACCGGTTCCACCCCGGCCGAGCAGATCGTCGAGTACCTCGCCAGCCCCGACCAGCTGACCCTGTTCGACGAGTACTCCCAGTGCGCCGACTCGCTGCGCAACGGCCAGGTCGCCGCCGTGACCACCGACAACGTCATCCTGCTCGGCTTCGTCGCCGAGTCCGAGGACGAGTTCAAGCTCGTCGGCGAGCAGTTCACCGAGGAGCCCTACGGCATCGGCATCACGAAGGGCGACGTCGCCTTCTGCGAGTTCATCAACGACACGCTGCAGGAGAACGAGGACGCCTACATCGAGGCGTGGGAGTCCACCGCCGGCCAGGTCGAGGGCACCGAGACCCCCGAGCTGCCCGAGCCCGCTCCCTGCGCCTGACCGTCTGAGCACCCCGCGGCCGGCCGGCCCGATCGCCGGCCGGCCGCGGAGCTCCGTCCCGTTCCACCACCGCCGGCGCCGAGGGAGAGCCAGTGAGTCCTGTCTTCGACAACATCGATCTCTTCGTCGACGGTTTCCTGACCTCGCTCAGGATCATCCTGTTCGCACTGGCCGGCGCCCTTCCTCTGGGCGTGCTCATCGCGGCCTGCCGGGTCTCCCCCATCCCGCCGCTGCGGGCCTTCGGCACGTTCTGGGTGACGACCTTCCGCAACACCCCGCTGACCGTGGTGCTGTTCTTCTGCGCCTTCGGGCTCCCCGAGCTCGGCATCAACAACTCGTTCTTCTTCTTCGGCGTGCTGGGCCTGGTGCTCTACACCTCGGCGTTCGTCGCCGAGGCGGTCCGCTCCGGCATCAATTCCGTGCCCGCCGGCCAGGCCGAGGCCGCCCGCTCCATCGGGCTGAACTTCACCCAGGGGCTGCGCTTCGTCGTGCTCCCCCAGGCGCTGCGCACCGTCGTCCCGCCGCTGGGCAGCGTGCTCATCGCCATGATGAAGAACTCCGCCGTCGTCGGCGCCTTCGGCGTGGGCGGTGACCTGTGGAGCACCGGGCAGCGGCTGACCAGCGCCCTCGGGTACGCCACGTTCCCGATCTTCGTGGGCGGCGTCGCGGTCGGCTACCTGGTCATCACGCTCTCCGCCGGTGCTCTGTTGCAGGTCCTCGAGCGGAAGGTGGCGATCGCCCGATGAGCCAGACCGTCCTCTACGACGCCCAGGGGCCCCGCGCCCGGCGCCGGACGCTGATCGGCACCGTCGTCGCGGTCCTCGTCCTGCTCGGCCTGGCGTTCCTCGTCTACCGGCGACTGGACGAGCAGGGCCAGTTCTCCATGGAGAAGTGGGGCCCGCTGGTCGACCCGGGCAACGAGGTCTTCGACTCCGTCTGGCGGCTGATCGGCACCGGCATCCTCAACACGCTGCGCGCGGCGGCGGTGGCCATGGTGCTCTCCATCGTGCTCGGCACGCTGATCGCGGTGGCCCGGCTCTCGGTGGGCCGGGCCGGCCGGATCCCGCTGATCGGTCTCATCGAGATCTTCCGCGGCCTGCCCGTGGTCGTCCTCGTCTTCATCGGCGTCCGGGTGCTGCCCGACATCGGTCTCGACCTGCGCGGGCTGCCCGGCGGGCAGGTCTTCTGGGGCCTGGTCATCGGGCTCACCGTCTACAACATGGTGATCTTCGCCGAGATCGTGCGGGCCGGCGTCGCCTCGCTGCCCCGCGGGCAGCGCGAGGCGGCCCTGGCGACCGGACTCACCAACTGGCAGACGATGCGCATCGTGCTGCTCCCGCAGGCCTTCCGCACCATGCTGCCGGCGATCATCAGCCAGCTCATCGTCGTGCTCAAGGACACCTCGCTGGTCACCTTCATCGCCAACTACGACGAGCTGCTCAGCCAGGGCGAGAGCATCCAGCGCAACCTCGGCAACCCGATCCAGACCTTCTTCGTCGTCGCGCTCATCTACATCGCCATCAACTACGCCCTGGGGCGGCTGGCCCAGTACATCGAGCAGCGTCAGGGGCGCGCGGGGCGCGCCACGGAGCAGCCGGCCGAGACCGCCGGCCTGGTCGCCGTCGGCGGTGCGCCCGTCGGCGGAGGCGCCTGATAGTTCTCGAGCGC
>CADCWK010000282.1 GCA_902806375.1 uncultured Thermomicrobiales bacterium | reverse complement strand
GCCTGGCGGACCACGGTAGAGGCGTCGACTCCGACTTCGGGCTGACTCGTCGATGAATCTAGACTGGTCCCCCGGCGCCGGTGCCGGAGCCCGGTGACGATCCCGATCAGGGCCGTCCCGGCGAAGACGGCGAGCGCCACGACCGTCATCCCGACGGCAAAGCCAGGGTACCGCTGGATCAGCCAGGTGTAGAACAGTGACTGCGGCAGGACGCCGACGACCGTCGCGATGACGAAGGTCCGGAAGCGGATGTTGAGCAGGCCGGCCCCGAACGAGACGCCGTCGAAGGCGACACCGGGCACCAGCCGGAGCAGGACGATACTCGGCGCCCCCCACTTGCCGAACCAGTGGTCCAGCGAATCCAGCCCGAAGCGGCCGACCATCGCCTCCACTGGCCCGCGGCCGAGGACCCGGGCGATCCAGAAGCAGACCATCGCCGCCAGCGTCTGCCCCACGACGCTGAGGACCGTCCCCCAGAACGTCCCGAAGGCGATCCCGTTCGCGAAGACGACCAGTGAGCCGGGGATCGGGGCGACGATGGCCTGCCCGACCATCAGGGCCAGCGAGATGACCGGACCCCACGGCCCGTAGGCGCGCAGGTAGTCGCCGATCCGCGCCTGGTCGCCGGAGCCGACGACCTCGGTCGCCTGCCGGAACTCCGCCTGGACCGGCGGGACCAGCGCGAACGCCAGCGCCGACGCGACGACCGCGCCGACCAGCATGATCGCCTGCGAGCGCCGGGTCAGGAGCCCGCCCAGCACGTGGCGCGCCGACCGGGTCGCGGTGCGGGCGGGCCGGGGACGGGCGGGGACCGCGATGGTCAACGGGCGAGGGAGCATCGGAACGGACCGGCGGCGGGTCTCCTGGAGCATCATGGTCTGGTTTCCCATCGTGCGTGGTCGCCGGGCCGGGTCCGGACGTCCGTGCCGCCGATCCGTCGGCGGGCTTCTCGGGCAGTCTGGCCGGGCGGCGTCGCTCCGGTATGTCCATCGTGCGCCGCCGGTGTGACGAGAGCGTGAAACCAATGTGAGACCGTCCGGCCCGACCGGCCGCCGGTCGATCGCGTCGTGATGACACGTCTCACCGCCGGGAGGCCGGAATCCGGTGGTGCCACGCGGTACCATGCCGCAGTCGCCGGGCGGTGCCGGTCCACGCTGGGGACCGGCGGCGGGATCCCGGCCGGGGAGGTCGTGACAGCACATGGGCGTCATCCGCGTCCTGCCCGGGGCGGAGATCGAGCGGCTGCTCCGCACGGCCATCGTCGGCCGGATCGCCTGCGCCGCTCCCGAGGTTGACGGTGGGCGGCCGTTCCTCGTCCCGCTCGCCTATGGCTACGACGGCGCCGCGGTCTACGCCCACAGTGGTCCGGGCCGGAAGATCCGGACGCTGCGCCACAACGGGCTGGCCAGTTTCGAGGTCGACACCGCCGAGGCGGCCGACCACTGGGCCAGCGTGATCTGTGAGGTGACGTACGAGGAACTGACCGAGCCGTCGGACCGTGCGGCAGGGCTGCGGGTGATCTACCCGGAGCCGTCGCCGGTCCCGGAGCTGGCACCCGGCTCGGTCGTCTACCGGCTGGTCATCACGCAGCGGTCCGGGCGGTACGAGCGCCCCGAGTAGTGGACGGACGCGGCCAGCCAGGCGTGGCGAAGCGCCGGGCGACCATCATGGTTTTCGAGAAGAGAGGGTACGCAGTTGGACTTTCGGCTTTCCGAGCGGCAGGAAGAGATCCGGGCGACGGCGCGGCGGATCGCCGAGACGGTCGTCGCCCCGCGCGCGGCCGCGATCGACCGGGACGGCGTCTACCCGGAGGACCTGTTCGAGGCCTTCCGCGATGCCGGGCTGCTCCGGCTGGCCTTCCCCGAGGAATACGGCGGGACCGGCGACGGCATGATGGGCCTGGTCCTGGCCGTCGAGGAGGTCGCCAAGTACTGCAGCTCGGCGGGTCTGCTCCTGCTCACGACCCGGCTCGCCACGTCCGGGCTGCTGATCGCCGGGACGCCTGAACAGAAGGATCACTACGTCCGTGGCGTCGCCGAGGGTCGGCTACGGGGATGCTTCGCCCTGACCGAGCCGGAGACCGGATCCGATTCCGCCGCGATCACGACGACGGCCACCCGCGACGGGGACGAGTACGTCATCGAGGGGGCCAAGCTCTGGGCCGGGCAGGCGACCGCTGCCGACTTCGCGATGGTCGTCGCCAAGACCGACCCCGCCGCCGGCAGCCGCGGCGTCAGCGCCTTCCTCGTCGACCTGCCCAATCCCGGCTTCCGGATCGTCCGCCAACTGCCGAAGATGGGCGTCCTCGGCGTCCCGGTCGTCGAGATCCACCTGGATCAGCTCCGCGTCCCGGCCAGCGCCCTGCTCGGCGAGGAGAACCGCGGCTTCAAGCTGGTCATGCGGCACCTCAACGTCGTCCGGCCGCTGGTCGCGGCGCGGGGCGTCGGGCTGGCCGCCGGTGCGGTCGAGTACGCCCTCGCCTACGCCGAACAGCGCCATACCTTCGGCCAGCCGATCGTCGAGCATCAGGCCGTCGGTTTCCCGCTGGCCAACCTTGCCATCGAGATCGAGGCCGCCCGCCTGCTGACCTACCGGGCCGCCTGGCTGGTCGACCAGGGCGGCAGCGACCGCGACATCGCCCACTTCCTCTCGATGGCCAAGGCGATGGCCAGCGAGGTCGCGATCCGGGCCGCCGACCGCGCCCTCCAGACCCTCGGCGGGATCGGCTACCTCAAGGACTACCCGACCGAGCGCTACTACCGCGACGCGCGCCAGTTGACCCTCGTCGAGGGGACCAGCGAGATCCACCGGCTGATCATCCTGCGGGCCATGCGTGACGGCCTGCTCAGCTGGGGCTACGACGTCGAGGCCGCCGGCGGCCTGCCGTCCGGTCGCCCGACGACCGTTCCCGACGGACTCGTGATGGCATGAAGAGGCCTCCGGCGAGGGCGCTGCTGTCGGCAACAGCGGGCGACCAGACGGCCTGGCGAGACCCGGCGTCGGTCGCGGGTGCGCTCCGCGAGCGGGTCTACGCCTCCCTGACCGGCGTTGCGACGCTGATGCTGCTCCTCATCTACGTCGAGGAGGAGACCGTCGCCTCGTCGGTCATCAGTCTTGTCGTCGCGATGACGACGCTCTGGCTGGCCAGCCTGGTCTCGGAGTTCATCGCCCACACAGCGACCCATGAGGACACGGCGGCCGACCGCAGCGGGACCATCGCGCAGATCTTCTATACAGCCGGGCAGAGCCTGGAGCTGATGGTCGTGCCGGTCGGCGTGATCCTGCTCAGTCTGACCGGCCTTTGGGAACTCCGGACCGCGCTGATCCTGGCGGTCGCGGCACTGATGGTCACGCTGGCGGTCGCCTCGATCTACGCGGTGCGCCGGTCGTCGTTCGGCTGGCTCCACCGGCTCTTTATCGTCGCGGTCGAGCTCGGGCTCGGCGCGCTCGTGATCGTCGCCAAGATCGTCGCCCACTGAGCGTTGATCCCGATCCTGGGCCGGTGCGTCCGATGGGTCACGATGTGCGCCAATCGCCATCGACCGGCCCGGCCCGGATGTGGTGGAATCAGGGTCGAGCCGCTGGGTCCGACGTTTCCGTCCCGGTTGCCCATGACCGATCTGGCGACGGTCGGCTACCCTTCCCCCGCCTCCCCGCTCCTGATCGAAACGCACGCCATCGTTCGCACCAAGGATCGCCCTGTGACCATGCTCGACCGCCGCCGCCTGCTCGCCCGCCC
>CADCWK010000281.1 GCA_902806375.1 uncultured Thermomicrobiales bacterium | reverse complement strand
GCGACCGGCGTCGCCTCTTACCGTCGCCACTTCGGCCGCGACCCGAAGGCGATCTGGTTGCCGGAGTGCGCCTACCGGCCGGCGTCGATGGACAACACCGATCCGGATCACCCCGTCCGCCGCCCCGGGATCGAGTCGTTCCTCGCGGCGCAGGGCATCCAGGTCTTCTTCAGCGAGACCCACCTCGTCGAGGGCGGCAAGCCCGTCGGCCGGGCCGCCGGCGATGCGATCGGCGCCTATGGCATGGTCACGCAGCGCTACTCCGTCCCGTTGGGCCCCGACGAGCAGCGTGAGCCCGGCACGACCTACCAGGCGTACTGGGTCGGCGACGCTCCCGGTGAGGTCGCGGTCCTCGCCCGGAACAACCGGACGTCGCAGCAGGTCTGGTCCGGCGACTTCGGGTACCCCGGCGACGGGGTCTACCGCGAGTTCCACCGCAAGGACGCCGTCTCCGGGATGCAGTACTGGCGGATCTCGGGGCCGGGTGTCGATCTCGGCGCCAAGCAGGTCTACGATCCGCACGTCGCGACCGAGCGGACGGCCGACCACGCCCGCCACTTCGTCGGCCTGGTCGAGGAGTTGCTGACCAGTTACGCCGACGAGACCGGCAAGCCGGGCGTGATCGCCTCCAACTACGACACCGAGCTGTTCGGGCACTGGTGGTTCGAGGGCGTCGACTGGCTCAAGGGCGTCCTCCGGGGTCTCGCCCAGAGCGAGGTCGTCGACCTGACGACGGCCAGTGGCATCATCGAGAGCTACCCGCCCGAGAAGGTCATGGACGTGCCGGAGGGGAGCTGGGGTGCCAATGGCACCCACTTCACCTGGATGAACGTCGATACCGAGTGGATGTGGCCGATCATCCACGGCGCCGAGTCCCGGATGGAGGGGCTTGTCGCCCGCTTCCCCGACGCGCAGGGCGAGACACGGGAACTGCTCAACCAGGCCGCGCGTGAACTGCTCCTGCTCGAGAGTAGCGACTGGCCGTTCCTCGTCACCACCGGACAGGCCAAGGAGTACGCGATCGAGCGGTTCACCGGTCACACCGAGCGCTTCGACCGCCTCGCGGGCGTCGCGGAGAACGGCGGCACGGTGACCGATGAGGATCGGCTGTACCTCGACGAGCTGGAGGAGAAGGACAACCCGTTCCCGGCCATCGACTACCGGGTCTTCGCCGCTCGACAGGGTTCGGCGGTTCTGGCCGCTTCGTCCGCGAGCCCAGTATCCTCGCCCGCGGAGTAGGCTGGTCGGCCGATCGGTCCGGCAGCGACGGCTCACGATGACGGCCCGCGCCAACATGGCGTGGGCCGTCATCGTCCGGCTATCAACGGGGTCAGCAGCTCGCGACTATATGGCAAGGGTCATGAGTGGAACGTCCAGCCAGGTCGGCCGGTTGTTGGCCTCGTAGGCGAGCTCATACAGCGCCTTGTCCAGTTCCCAGGCCTGGAGGGCGGCGGTGAACGCCTCATCGGCGGTCGGGACGAGGGGATGGGGTGACGCCATGACGCCGGCTCGATACGCGTCGATGAGGGCCTGACGGCTGGCCGATTCCCACTGGGCCAGCCAGTGGTCGATGACCCGCTCGTCCACGTCGCCCGTATACCCCTTGACCGCCGCGGCACGCGCGTAGCGGAGGGACCTGAGGATGCCGGCGACGTCCTTGAGCGCCGCGGTCCGGTCCCTCCGCTCCACGATGCTCCGGGATGGCTCGCCCTCGAAGTCGAGGATGATGATGTCACCTGTGAGACCGCGCAGGATCTGCCCGAGATGATAATCACCGTGGACGCGGATGCGAACAGTCCCGGCGAGCGACCGATACCCGCCGATGCGACCGGAGAGTCGGCTGGGGCTGAGATCGACCGCGACGACGGTCTGCTGCTGGATCGGGGTCAGACGGGGCAGGGCGGTGTCCAGCATGGTCGCCTGCCGCTCGATCGAGGCGATCGTCTCGCGCTCCCAGCCCGCGACGTCATCCGGTGTGACTCCCAATGGGGCGAAGGCGTCGTCCACGTCCGACGACGCTAGCGCCACATGGAGCTCGGCCGTCCGCTGGCCGAGCAGCCGGGCCGGCGCAGTGTCGATGAGCACCGATGGGAGCTCCACCGATGGGTCGGCACTGGCGCTGGCGATGAGATCCGCGAGTTCCCGCAGCGTGGCGGTCCAGGCATCGCCCGTATTCGGCATGAAGATCTGCAGGACGGCCACTGACGTCTCGCCCCCCTCAGCGTCGAGGTACGACACGCCGCCGACCAGTGCCGGGGCCGCCCGGAAGTCGGTCCGCTCGGTCAGGAAGCGGCCGATCTCCAGGTCTGGGTTCACGCCTGGCTGGAGGCGCCGGAACAGCTTCCCGATGATCGCGTCTCCGTAGATGACCGACGAGTTGCTCTGCTCGCTCCGGATCAGGCGGCTGCCGCCTGATCGGGCGGCGGCCAGGTAGTCGCCGAGGACTTCGGTCGGTTCGAACCGGAACGCGCCGTGGACGGCTTCGATGGTCCGGCCACCGGCGAGGGCGTCGAGGAACCACGCCCGGAAGCGCTCTTCCTCCGGGCCGTCGACGATCGCGAGCGGCGTATCCCCGATCACGGCGGCGATGGTGTGATCCACCGCCGAGGGCCTGCCCGTCAGCATGACCGGCAGGAAGTACTGGTCCTCGCCGCCGTCGTCGTAGGCGAGCCGGACGAGCGCCAGGCCGGCGTATCCGTCGCCGAGCTGGTCGAGGGCGAGGTCGTCGACGGTCAGCCCAGTGATCGTCCGCGACTTGCCTCCGAACCACCGACGGGCAGCGATCCAGCTCGCCGCGCCGAGCGTCAGGGCGCTCATCACACTGGCCGCGTCGATGGGACCAGTGGTGGCCGCCGCGGCCACCGTCTTGTCCGCGTCACCCGCCGTTGGGTGCGAAGGATGGTCGGGCACAGGTCACCTCATGCTCACGGGGGGTCGCCGGTAGCGTCATCGCGACGGGCTGGCCGGCTCCGGTGGCGATCCACCGGAGCCGCCTGAAGGGTCGATTACGACTCGTGCGCCGGTGCTTCGAGCCGGAACCAGTAGAACGCGTGTGGCCCCATCGTCAGGAAGTAGGGGAGGTGGCCGATCGACGGGAACCGGGTCTCGCCGATCATCTCCACGGGGACGTAGCCCTCATAGGCCGAGAGGTCCAGTTCGCAGGCCTGGACGAAGCGGGAGAGGTTGACGACGCAGAGGATGACCTCGTCGCCGTACTGCCGGATGTACGGCATGACCCGGAGGTTGTCCGGGTGGAGGAACTCCAGCGTGCCCCGGCCGAACGCGTGATACCGCTTCCGGACGGAGATCAGCCGCTTCATCCAGTTGAGCAGCGACGTCGGCGTGCGACTCAGTGCCTCGACGTTGACGCCCTGGTAGCCGTAGACCGGGTCCATGATGACCGATGAGTACAGCCGGGCCCAGTCGGCCCGCGAGAAGCCGGCGTTGCGATCACCGTTCCACTGCATGGGGGTACGGACGCCGTTCCGGTCGCCGAGGTAGATGTTGTCCCCCATCGCGATCTCATCGCCGTAGTAGATCACCGGCGTGCCCGGCATCGACAGCAGCAGCGAGTTCATCATCTCGATCTGCCGTCGGCCATTCTCCAGCAGCGGCGCCAGCCGCCTCCGGATGCCGACGTTGATCTTCATCCGGGGATCTTTGGCGTACTCGTAGTACATGTAGTCCCGGTCGGCGTCGGTGACCATCTCCAGCGTCAACTCGTCGTGGTTGCGCAGGAAGATGGCCCACTGGGTGCCGGCCGGGATCTCCGGGGTCTGGCCCATGATCTCGACGATGGGGGTGCGCGTCTCACGGCGCATCGCCATGAACATCCGCGGCATGAGCGGGAAGTGGAAGGCCATGTGGAACTCCGGCGCCTCCTCGGTGCCGAAGTAGGCCACGACATCGCTGGGCCACTGGTTGGCCTCGGCGAGCAGGATCTTGCCGGTGAACTCGTTGTCGACCATCGCCCGCATGTCCCGGAGGAACTGGTGGGTCTCCTCGAGGTTCTCGCCGTTGGTCCCGTCGCGCTCGTAGAGATAAGGGACGGCGTCGCAGCGGAAGCCGTCCAGCCCGAGGTTCAGCCAGAAGCGGGTGATGTTGAGCATCTCCGCCCGGACCTCGGGGTTGTCGTAGTTCAGGTCGGGCTGGTGCGAGAAGAAGCGGTGCCAGTAGTGCTGGCCGGCGACGGGGTCGTAGGTCCAGTTGGAGGTCTCGGTGTCGGTGAAGATGATGCGGACCTCGCTGTAGCGGGTCGGGTCATCGGACCACACGTACCAGTCGCGCTTCGGAGAGTCGGGGCTCGAGCGAGCCTCCTGGAACCAGGGGTGCTGGTCGGAGGTGTGGTTCATGACGAGATCCGCGATCACGCGGAGCCCGCGGGCATGGGCGGCCTCGATGAACTCCTGGAAGTCGTCGAGCGTGCCGAAATCGCTGTGGATCGAGTAGAAGTCGGCGATGTCGTAGCCGTCGTCCTGGTAGGGCGAGGGGAACATCGGCATGATCCAGATGCAGTCGACGCCGAGATCCTTGATGTAGTCGAGCTTCTCGGTCAGCCCCCGGAAGTCGCCCATGCCGTCGGCATTGCTGTCCATGAACGACTTGACCGGGATCTGATAGAAGACCGCGTCCTTGAACCACCCCGTATCGGCAGTCAGCATGGGCTTGTTCTCGCGTGATAGGACCAGCGTGGCGGACGGTTCCGGCCCGCCGGTCGTTGACTGGTTGGAATGCCGCAGCATTGTACGGCGATTGTCCCTGGAGTGGAGACGACCGGACGACCCCTCCTGGTCGGCTTTCCCGCCGCCCGCTCCCCCGGACCGGGGCAGCACGAGCCACTCGCCGAGCGGCTGCACGAGCAGCAGGACGGCAGGGGGCGGGCCCCGGAACCAGGCGACATGGTACCGGCGTCGCTCGTCCCCGCGGCGGGACAGGCGCTACACCCGGTCGTTGCGCTCGGCCTGGGTCTCGTCGGTGCGGCCGTGATGTCCCGGAACGTGCCGGCTGCCGCTGCGGACGCCGTGCCGGTCGGACGCGCAGGGTCACCGGATCATCTGGGCCGGGACCGGCTGGGGGTGGCTGGTGGCGGTCCGTCGGGTCCGGCCGGAGCCGTCGGTGCCGCCGGTATCCGCGCCGCTCAACCCCGCGGGTCGTGACCGTCCGGCTGGGCAGCCCCGTAGCGGCGGATCTGGAAGATCTGTCCCGGGACGAGTTCCGGGTCCAGGCGGACGTACTGGCGGGCGCCGCGCCACTCGTAGGTCTCGCCACTGACCAGTTCCAGGGCCTGGAACGGCTCGTCGTCCGCGATCCCCATCTGCTCGATCGGCAGGTAGACCCATGAGTCGTGGGTGTTGAAGGGATCGAGGTTGACGGCGACCACGATGTTGTCGGACCAGTCCGGGGTCGCCTTGCCGTAGGCGAGGATCTGGGGATTGTCGGCCTGGTAGAAGCGAAGGTTGTCGTATTCCTGCAGGGCGGGGTGCTCGCGGCGGATCTGGTTGACCCGGCTGATCAGGGGAACGATGTTGCCGGGTCGGTCCCAGTCCCAGACCTTGTACTCGTACTTCTCCGAGTTCAGGTATTCCTCGCGTCCCGGGACCGGCGTGTTCTCGCAGAGCTCGAAGCCGCTATAGATGCCGTAGACCGAGGAGAGCGTCGAGGCCAGGAGGAACCGCGACTGGAACGCCGCCCGGCCGCCCTGCTGGAGGATGTAGGGATTGATGTCGTGGGTGTTCGTGAAGAAGTTGCCGCGCATGTACTCCTTCGGCTCTTCCTGGGTCAGCTCCGTCAGGTACTCCGTGAGTTCCACCTTCGTGTTGCGCCAGGTGAAGTACGTGTACGACTGCGTGTAGCCAGCCTTGGCCAGCGCCTTCATCACCTTGGGGCGGGTGAACGCCTCGGAGAGGAAGATGACCTCCGGGTTTGTTCTCTGGACCTCGTCGATCAGCCACTCCCAGAAGACCGTCGGTTTGGTGTGCGGGTTGTCGACCCGGAACGTCTTCACGCCGTGGTGGACCCAGTGCATGATGACGCGCTTCTGCTCGTCCCAGAGGGCGCGCCAGTCAGCCGTCTCCCAATTGACCGGGTGGACATCCTGGTATTTCTTCGGCGGGTTCTCGGCGTAACGGATCGACCCGTCGGGCCGGACGAAGAACCAGTCCGGATGGTCCCGGATCCAGGGGTGATCGGGGGAGGCGTTGATCGCGTAGTCGAGGGCGATCTCCATCCCGAGGGCCGCGGCTTCCCCGACGAGTTCGTCGAAGTCGTCAAGGGTGCCGAGTTGCGGGTCGATGGCATCGTGGCCGCCGTCGGCGCTCCCGATGGCATACGGCACGCCAGGGTCATCGGGACCCCCGCCGAGGGTGTTGTTCTTGCCCTTCTTGTTCGTCGAGCCGATGGGGTGGATCGGCGTGAAGTAGAGGACGTCGAACCCCATCGCGTGGATCCGCGGCAGCTGGTCGATGACATCGCGGAACGTGGCGCTCTTGCCCTCGATCCTGCCCGCCGAGCGGGGGAACATCGAATACCAGGAGGCGTACCGGGCCTCGACCCGGTCGACGACGACCGTCAATTCGCGGTCGAAGGTGTTGCCCCGGGCCCGCGACGCATGGCGCTTCATGAGGCTGACCACGGCGTCGGACATCAGGACCGCGGCCGCGTCCGGGGGCGTGCCGACGCTTCTCGCCTCGGCGATGGCCGCTTCCAGCTGGTCCTGGTCCGCCCCGCCGGCGCGCCGGGCGGCCTCGAGGATCAGGTCGATGCCCTCCAGGACTTCGAGATGGACGTCGACGTCGGCGGCGATCTTCTTCTCGATCTCGTCCTTCCAGGTGGCGAAGACGTCCGGGAACGCGAAGACGGTGTAGTGGTAGCGGGTGTTCTCCGTGAGGGGAAAGGAGCCGGCCCAGCGGTCGTTGTCGACCAGCGTCATCTCGGCCTCGTGCCAGTCCATCTCCTCGCGGGTCCGATACCGGACGAAGGCGGCGAGCATGTCGTGACCGTCCTTGAAGATATCAGCGGACACCTCCAGCACGTCACCGACCTCCCGTTTGACGGGGTACCGCCCGGCGTCGATCTGGGGCAGTACGTTCTCGATCTGGACACTGCTGGGGATCGTCTCGAGGCGGGTGAGGGCCGCGGTGGTCATGGAGAGTGCTCCTTGCCGCCGGCTGGGCTGGTCGTCGCGGCGGCGAATGAGACAGTGGGAGTGGCCATCGGTGACCATGACGCTGGCTGCGTCGATGGTCACGATCGCGCGGTGGGCGCCGGGGGATGGCTGTCCGGAGACCCGGGACGCCGAGACGGGAACAGGACGCGTGTCGCAAAGCGGGTGCCGAGGGAGGAATCCATCGTATGCAGGATGCTACGATGGCAGGCAGCGTTTGAATACCCGGAACCCCGTCCGCATCGCCGGAGGGGAGCCGGGGCGCACACCAGGCTCGGGCCTGATGGGGGAGACACGATGCCGTCGCTCGGTCGTTGCTGGCGTCTGTTTGGCTTCGCGGTCCTGTTGCTGGTCAGCGTCCCGCTGGTCGCGATCGTCTCCGTGTTGCCGGTCGAGCGGTCCGCGGCGCAGGGGACGGAGACGTTGCGCGTGTCGTATCCGGTCGACGGTGCGACCATCCCCGGCGATACGATCCCGGTCGTCTGGGGACTCGGCGAGGGCGGCCAGGTGGCGTTGGTCCTCGACGACGCGGCCGATACCGCGGGTGGCGCGATCGAGGCGGGGGACGGCGTGGTGACCGCGACCGAGAGCCCGGCCCTGCTCGGTGGCGTTCCGGCCGGGGACCACACCGTCACGGTGGTCGCGATCGACGAGGACGGCGTACCGGTCGAGGGGTCCGATCCCGTCAGCGTCGAGGTCACCGTGACCGCGCCCCAGGGACCGGCGATCTACCCTGGTCTCTGCAACGCGATCGGCGCGGACGCGACGTACGAGCTGGAGCCTGCTGTACTCGGGGTGGAGGGCATCGAGCCGGGCCGCGTCTACCCCGTGTCGGAGCCGGTCCAGACCCGGTCGGCGGGTATTCCCTTCTCCGTGCCGGGGGCACTGAGCGATTCCGTGATCGATGCTCCGCTCGACGACCTTCTCGGCCGGGCGCAGGTCATCTCCGTCTCGACCGCGGGCCTCGACGGACTCGACGACGACGAGTCGGCCGCCTGCGGTGAGATCGGCGGTACCGTCTCGGGCGGCGTGCTGAACGTCGGGTTGCGCCAGCAGCCCGGGTCGCCGCTGTTCGGGATCGCGACCCTGATCGATGAGGGAGACAGCACGCGCGTCGTCGTCCAGACCGCGATCACCGACCAGCCCGCCGCGGACGACGCGGAACTCCTGGACAAGGGCGAAGTCCCCTCCGAACTCCCCGTGTCGCTCCGGCAGGGGATCTGTGACAGCCTCAACCCGGATGTCGCGACAGAACTGGACCCGGCCACCGAGTCGCCGGGCGAAGACGCGGGCGGTGGCGTGGCCTTCGCGACCCAGGTCCTGAACAGCCAAACCACCATTGACCAGCCGATCACCGATCTGCTGGCGCGTGCGGCCTCGGTCACCGTCGCTGCGTCTGGTCTCGATGGCATCGACGACGGTGAATTGGTCGCCTGCGGCGAGTTCGGCGGCCCACTGCTGTCAGGTGTCGTCCGCGTCGCGCTCGTGGGAGAGGGCGACTCCGGCGTCCAGGGGTTCGCGACTGCCTTCGCGCAGGGCGAATCGACGACGCTGCTGGTCGAACTGTTCCGCGTCGGTGGCAGCAATGCGACCGCGCCGTCCGCGTCTCCTTCGGACGAGCCGGACATCCAGGATACCGATGCCGACGGCATCGAGGACGACATCGACAATTGTCTGACGGAGCCGAACGAGGACCAGGCGGACGAGGATGGCGATGGGGTAGGCGACGCCTGCACGGAGGAGATCATCCCGGCGGCCGACACCGACGAGGACGGGATCCCCGACACGGTCGACAACTGTACCTTCGTCGGTAACGTCGACCAGATCGACACGGACGGCAACGGGATCGGTGACGCCTGCGACGAGGTGATCGTCCCGACGGACCCGCCCGCCGCCCAGCCGGACGCCGATGGGGATGGCATCGCGGACTCGGTCGACAACTGCACCTTCGTCGCCAACCCGGGGCAGACGGATTCGAACGGCGATGGGATCGGCGATGCCTGCACCGCCGTGACCCCGCCGAGCGACGTCGACGGCGACGGTGTGCCGGACAGTGTGGACAACTGCACCTTCGTCGCCAATCCCGGTCAGGCTGACTCGGACCTGGATGGCGTGGGCGACGCCTGCGATACCGTGGCTCCCCCCCCAAGTGTCGAGCCGTCGGTCGAGCCGTCGGTCGAGCCGTCGGTCCAGCCGAGCGCGGCGCCGTCAGATGAGGTGATCGAGTTGTTCTCCCTGACGGCTCCGGCACCGTAGAGCGAGACCACCGGGATCCTCCCGGCACGGGAGGGTGCCATCGGGATCACTGGATACGCGACGACGGCCGGTCATCTGACCGGCCGTCGTCGCGTCATGCCGGGAGCGCGGGTTGCAGGGTGAAAGTACAATGGACGCTTGCCCGGCCCGCCGGTGCCGATCCTGCCCAGGACGCGCCGCTTCTGGCGTCGTTCGTGCGATGGGTTGGCAGGCAGGCGGGCGTTCAAGCTGGTGGATCGGGGACGCGGCCATGTTGCGACATGGGAAGCGTCGATCTCCGGCAATCGGTCCCGCGGCTGACCTTTATCCCCAGCGAATGGAGCCAGGACAATGCAGCAGTACGACGTGACGTACCTCAGTGGTGGCGAGGAGTTCACCCAGCGGGTCGAAGCCGTCGATGCCGCATCCGCCGCCTCCCAGGTCCAGACCGAACATGGCCGCGAAGAAGGCCTGTTCGAACTCCTCTCGGTCTCGCTCATCGAGACCGCCGACGACACCAGTGGCGAGTCCGTCTAGACCCCACGACTCCCCGACTCATGCCCCGCATGGAGAGACGAACGAGTGACGACAGCTGTTGCACCGGCCAGCCGCCGAGCGCGGGTCTGGCCGGGCCATCCGTACCCCCTGGGCGCGACCTGGGACGGCCAGGGGACCAACTTCGCCCTCTTTTCCGAGAACGCGACCGCCGTGGACCTGTGTCTCTACCCATCGCTTGACGCGGTCGAGGCCTCTGACGTGGTCCGGGTCCGTGAGCAGACCGCCCACGTCTGGCACTGCTACCTGCCGGGCGTGCGGCCGGGCCAGCTCTACGGCTACCGGGTCCACGGTCCATACGATCCGCAGCATGGCCATCGGTTCAACCCGAACAAGCTGCTGATCGATCCCTACGCCAAGGCCATCGCCGGCGCCGTCGACTGGGAAGCTCCGGTTGCCGGGTACCGCGGCGACGATCCGGATGGTGATCTGAGCTTCGATGACCGGGACGACGCCCACGGCGTACCGAAGTCCGTCGTCTCGGACCCGTTCTTCGACTGGGCCAACGACCGGAACCCGCGCATCCCCTGGCACAACTCGGTGATCTACGAGTTGCATGTCAAGGGTTTCACCCAGCAGCACCCGTTGATCCCCGAGGACATCCGCGGAACCTACGCCGGGTTGGCCCATCCCGTCGCCATCGACCATCTCAAGCGCCTCGGCGTGACAGCGGTCGAGCTCCTGCCCGTCCATGCCTTCATCGACGACGGATTCCTGATCGACCTCAATCTGAAGAATTACTGGGGCTACAACACGATCGGGTACTTCGCCCCGGAGGCTCGCTACAGCAGCACCGGCCAGCAGGGCGAGCAGGTCAACGAGTTCAAGGCGCTGGTGAAGGCGATGCACACGGCTGGCATCGAGGTCATCCTCGACGTGGTCTACAACCACACCGCCGAAGGCAATCACCTGGGTCCGTCCCTCAGCTTCCGGGGGATCGACAACACGGTCTATTACCGGCTCATGGCCGGGAACCAGCGGTACTATCAGGACTTCACCGGGACCGGAAATACGCTCAATGTCCGGCAACCGCAGGTCCTCCAGCTGATCATGGACTCGCTCCGATACTGGGTCCAGGAGATGCACGTCGACGGGTTCCGCTTTGACCTCGCCTCGGCGCTGGCCCGGGAACTGTTCGATGTCGACCGCCTGTCGTCCTTCTTCGACATCATCCACCAGGATCCGATCCTGTCGCAGGTCAAGCTGATCGCCGAGCCATGGGACGTCGGCGAGGGTGGCTATCAGGTCGGGAACTTCCCGGTCCTCTGGACGGAATGGAACGGCAAGTATCGTGACAGCATCCGGTCGTTCTGGCGTGGGGACGAGGGGATGATCGCCGACCTCGGCTACCGTCTGACCGGTTCATCGGATCTCTACCAGAGCGACGGGCGCCGTCCGTACGCCAGCATCAACTTCCTCGTCGCCCACGACGGGTTCACCCTGCATGACCTCGTCAGTTACAACGACAAGCACAACGAGGCCAACGGCGAGAACAGCCGGGATGGCCACAATGACAATCTGTCGAACAACTACGGGGTCGAGGGACCGACGGACGACCCCGCGATCATCGAGCTACGCGAGCGTCAGAAGCGCAACATGATGGCGACGCTGCTGCTCTCACAGGGCGTCCCGATGATCTGTGGCGGTGACGAGATCGGCCGGACCCAGCTGGGGAACAACAACGCCTACGGGCAGGACAACGAGACCAGCTGGTTCGACTGGAAGCTGGATGAGCACGACCGGCAGTTGCTCGACTTCACCCGGCGGCTGGTCCAGATCCGGCACGACGAGCCGGTGCTCCGCCGGCGCAAGTTCTTCCAGGGCCGTCAGATCCGCGGTTCGGAAGTGAAGGACCTGACGTGGTTCCGGGCCGACGGTCAGGAGATGACCGACCAGGACTGGGCCTCCCGCGCCAAGTCACTCGGGTTGCGACTGGCTGGAGACGCGATCGACGAGCAGGACGAGATGGGCTCCCGGATCATCGGGGATACCCTCCTGATCCTGATCAACAACGCCAGCAACGGCGTCGACTTCACGCTTCCGCGCTTCGGACCGCAGACCAGCGCCTGCTGGGAGGTCATGTTCGACACGGCCCGGCCGAACGATGCCGATGGCGACCAGTACGAGGGCGACAAGCCGATCCCGCTGACGGACCACAGCATGGTGCTGCTCCGTGTCCGCGAGCACCTGGACCCGGAAGACCAGATGCCCACCCTCGACTTTCCCGTCCCGGACGCGCCAGTCCAGCGGTGACCGCCCCGACCGGGGCCCACGGCGCAGGCGTCCTCACCGGTCCCTGACACGGAAGAACACGACGCGACGGCCCGACATGGGCCGTCGCGTCGTGTTTTGGCCTGATACACCCCGCCGCACGAGCGGCTACAGGGCGGGGTCGCTGACTGGTTCGCGCTGCTTCCCCGACACGTCAATGACGCTGAGGAGCTGCCGGAGCCGCTCGGCCTGGATAGGCGAGAGATCGCCGAGCAGCGTCGCGAGTCGGCGCTGATACCCCTCGCTGAGGTCCGCGACCAGCTGGAGCCCGAGCGGCGTCAGGCGGGCGAGGACCATTCTCCGGTCGTCCGGGTGGGCGTTACGCTCGGCCCAGCCGTGTCGGGAGAGGATATCCACGTAGAGGGTCGCCGTGCGGCGGGCGACCGAGAGGCGCCGGGCCAGTTCCGACGGCGCGATGCCGGTAGGGTGATTGTTGGCGAGCTCGAGCAGGGCGCCGAATGCCCCTGCCGTGAGGTCCAGCTCCGCCAGTGCGTCGGTCGCGGCCCGGTCGAGCGCGCCGGCCGTCCGCAGCAGCTGCATGAAGGCGGTGAAGCGACTCGTGTCCTCGGTCTCCGCGGCAGCCTGGAGGGCAGGGTCGACCACCAGCCACTTGGGGTGAACGCCGCGGTGAACGGCGGCCGAGGGGATTGACGCTTCGGTTACCCGGCGTGACGCGGGCAGGGTCGACGGGTAGGAATGCGACAGCATCTGGTTCGACATCGAGCGTTCCTTCCGGTATCCGCCCGGCCCGTGTCCCGATCGTCGCAACCGCTTCCATGCGCGGGCCGGCGATAGGTTCGAGTCAGGCACCACGCGACGATCCTTGTCGCGTGTGGCTTGTTCCTGAAGGAAGTCTAGGGGCCGGCTAACGATCCGTCAGTCGGGAACGTTCTGTGAATGGGTGCCCCAAATGTGGGAGATTTCCCTACAGCGACGGCGGTCTGACCGGTGGTCCTGTCGGGCCATCCACTCGCCTGGTGCCGACGGGATGTGGGTCGCCACGGTGAACGCGGCACAGACGACTACGTGTCAGCCGAGAGCAGCCCCGCTCTCAGGGCGTACCGTACGAGCTCGGCCCGGTTGGTCAGTCCCAGTTTCTGCATCGCCCGGTGCCGGTAGGTCTCGACCGTCTTGGGGGAGAGGGAGAGGAATTCCCCCGCCTGCTGCGCAGTGTGTCCCTCGGCCGTCAGTTTGACGACCTCCCGCTCACGGTCTGACAGCAGCTCGCCAAGATCGAGTTCGTCGCCGGCGTTGACCCGGCCGAGGTAGCCACGGAGCAGCGTCTTGGTGGAGGAGGGGTCGAGGAAGACCTCCCCGCGCGCGACGGTCCGGATGGCGTCCAGCAGATCGGTGTGCGCTGACGCCTTGCGGACGTACCCGAGTCCGCCGGCCTCGAGGACCGGGAGCAGGTATCGCTCTTCGGCATGGACGGTGAGGACCAGCACGCGGGTCGCGACATTGAGTTCGTTGATCTGCCGGATCGTATCCATCCCGCCGCCCGGCATGGAGAGGTCGGCCACGGTGACCGTGGGGACCAGTTCGCGCGTCAACTGGACGGCGGTCGGGCCATCAGCCGCTTCCGCGATCACCGCCATGTCGGGCTGCGTCTCGAGCAGGGCGCGCAGGCCCGCCCGGACGATGCCATGATCGTCGGCGAGCAGGATGCGAATGGTCTGTTCGGCCGGCCGTTCGATCGACATCTCGGCAGGGTCTCCGGGCGGCGCTCATCAGGGGGCGCGCCACTAGTATGACGTGACGCTGCCACTCATCTGGAGGGCGTCAGGCGCCAGTGCCGCCGCATTTGGCCGTGACCCCGGCAGGACCGAGAAGATCGAGCGGTCCGGGTTGCGGGGCCAGACCACATCGTCAAAGCGCGTACTCGCGGGTGTCGCGCCGAGCAGGGGGATCAGGGCGAAGATCTCCGTGCCCCGCTTGCCGCGTCGCCAGATCCGGAACGACCCGCCGGCGAGCGCGACGCGCTCCTCCATGCCGAACAGCCCGAGGCCGAGGCCGGTCTCGTCGGGCCGGCGGGGGACGGACGGGTCGATCCCCTTGCCATCGTCCCGGATGGAGATCGTGATCTCAGCTTCTCCCCGGTCGAACTGGACCCAGACATGGCTGGCCTCCGCGTGCTTCGCCACGTTGGTCAGTGCCTCCTGGGCGACCCGGTAGACGACGAGCTCGACCTCGGTCGGTACCCGGCTGCGGGACCCACGGTGCTCGAACGCGACCGGGATCCCAAGTTGCTCGCTGAATCGCTGGCAGAGTTCGGCGAGGGCGTCGAAGAGGCCGAGGTCGTCGAGGGCCGGGGGCCGGAGCTCCAGCGCCAGCCGGCGGACGCTCTCGAGCGACTGGACCGTCATCCGCTCGAGCTCCTTGGTCAGCCGCAGGGTCGCTCCGGACGCGGTCGCCCGGACGGTGGTGATCGTCAGGAGCTGGGCGAAGAGCAACTGGGCGGTCTCGTCGTGCAGCTCTCGGGCGAGGCGCTTGCGCTCTTCTTCCTGGGCGTGGATGACCTGGGAGGCCAGTGACTGGATCTCGCGACGGTCGCGGGCGACCTCGTCGAGGGTCGCGTTGAAGGTCTCGGACAGATGGCGGATCTGGGGATCGCTGAACGTCGTGGGCTCGGTCCTGGCCGACATATCCCCCAAGCGTACGGCGGTGGCGGTTCGCTGGAGAATCTCGACCGGGCGAAAGGCCGCCCGCAGGACGACGTAATTCACGACCACACTGATCGGGAAGCCAATGACCACGAAGCCGAAGATGAGGGACGGCAGCGCCATGGGATCCTGATCGCGGGAGAAGTTCCACGTCACCGTGGTCCCGACGAACGCGCCGACGACCACGATCGTCGCGTTGGCGATCAGGACCTTGTGCAGGATCGGCAGCGTCAGGACCCAGGCGATGGGCCGCGTGGTGGCCACCAGCATCAGGATCCGGTGCAGCCAGAACGGCGACGGGCGATGCACGGTCCCGTCGCGGCGCTCTGCCTGCTCCGCCGGTCTGGAGATGTTTGATGAGAGTGCTGGACGGTCGGACACGGACATGTCGGGAAACCTCCCGCTGCGGCGTTGACTGATGAACTCGCATGGCGGCGGACGGACGACTGGACGGAGTCGTTTCAACAGGCACAGTACACTACGGGTTTGATCTAACCCCACCCACCAGAGGAGTGCATGGCATGGCGTCAACGTTCTCGTTCGATATCGTCTCGAAGTACGACCGGCAAGAGCTCAAGAACGCGGTCGACCAGACCCGGCGGGAGATCGAGACCCGGTACGACCTCAAGGGAACGAAGACCGAGCTCGATCTCAACGACAATGACATCTCCATCAACACCGAGAGCGAGATGTCCCTCACGGCCATCCGGGACATCCTCGAGAGCAAGTTGATCCGGCGCGACCTGTCGCTCAAGATCCTCGACTACCAGAACGAGGAGACCGCTTCGGGTGGGAGGATCCGGATCACGATCAAGCTGAAGGAAGGCATTCCCGACGATATCGCCAAGTCGCTCTCCAGGCAGATCCGGGAGCAGAACAAGAAGGTGACCCCCCAGATCCAGGGAGACACGCTGCGGGTCCAGGCCAAGAGCAAGGACGACCTGCAGGACGTGATCCAGATGCTCAAGGGCGAGGATCTTCCGGTCGCCCTCCAGTTCGTCAACTTCCGCTAGCCCCAGTGGCTGGTCTGTCCGGCCAGACGCGCTGGAAGATCGACCACTGGTCGGGCTCGGACGCGATCTCCCGCTCCAGGGCTGCGACCATCAGCGCCATCCCGGCCGCGATGTCCGCGTCGGCGTCGCTCGTCCGGGGGACCTGGAACGGTGGCTGCACCCGGATCTCATGCCGGTCGCCGTTTCGTCGCGCGAAGGTCGGCAGGATCATCGCGCCCGTGTCGCGCGCGATCCGCACCGGACCGGGCGGCAGCGTCGTCTCGGCGCCGAAGAAGCGAACCGGCAGGCCATTGAAGAAGAAGTCGCGGTCGCAGACGATCCCCACGATCTCGCCGGCCCGGAGCGAGCGGTAGATGCCCCGGACGCCGGATGGCGATGGCTCGACGATCCGGCCGCCCTTGCCGCTGCGCAGGAACGTGACGGCATCGAACAACACCCGGTACGTCGTCCTCCCGGTCAGGACCGTCACGGGGAACCGCATGGCGGCCATCGCCTGTCCGATCATGTCGAACGACCCGAGGTGAGCGGTGATGACGATGGTCCCGGCCGGGCCACGGTCCTCCGCTCGGAGATGGCCGATGAACGCCGGGTCGATGTCGATCACAGCGAGGACCTCTTCGGGGGTCCGGCGGAACATGATCAGCAGATCGAGGATGTTGAGGATGCCGTTGCGGGCGATTCTCCTCGAGGTCTCCTCGATCCGTGCTTCCGGGGCGCCTGGCCCGAGGACGTGGAGCAGGTTGTCCCGCACGTTGTGCCGGAACCCGGCATTGAACCGGAAGACGACCCATCCGGTGAAGATCGCTAGCCGCATCCGGACGGGGTGCGGCAGGACGGCCGCGACCCATGACAACAGACGGGCGACCAGCAGACTCAGCCGGTATCGGACCGGGTCCCGCTTCTCGCGACGAAACTCCAGCTGCGTTCGCAGGGAGTTGGCCCGCTGCTGGACACTGCTGACCCGCCGCTGGGCCTCGACCTGGACCTCGGTGGCCGTCTGGTGGACCCGCTCGGCCTGCCGGTGGACCTTCTGGAGGAGGTCGTCTCCCAGCGCTTCATGACCATCGCGTCCGTTCGATCCGGGTCCGGATGGCACGTCCGGTCGATCGCCGTCAGGCGGTCGCGCGCTGGCCGGGGGTGTCCCGGGGTGTCGTGTCGATCGCGTGGTCGGATCCGTCACGGGAGCTGGTCCGTCTGGGAGGTGACCGCTCCGCGGGAGGTCGCCCTGGATGTATCCATGCCCACCGTCGCGGCGGTCCGCCGATGCCGGCTGGTCGAGGCGATGACATCCCACGCGTCGACGATGACCGGCACACCTCGGATCACCGTCAGGGCCACGGCCAGCCAGACCGCTCCCCAGCCGAACACGGCATACGCGGTCACGTCGTACAGATCGCCCAGCCAGCTCCCCGGCGCGTCGGCGCGCAGCGAGCCCCAGTACCCGGTCAGGAACACGAACCCGATCGCCTTGGCGTAGCCGAACAGCGCCCGCATGAAGCGTCCGGCGGTCAACCAGTGGGTGATCGGCGAGCGCATCATCGTGTTCTCTCCGAAGGCCGTCTTGCCGTCGGCGTAGGACATGGACCTGAGCGCATCGACGATGAAGCCGCGCGTCATCACCAGGAACGGGACCCACAGCGGAATGACGTCGAGGGCGGCGAACAGGACCCAGAGCACGTTCTCGACGATCCGGTCGCCCGCGATGTCGAGGACGGCCCCGAAGGCAGAGGTGCTCCCACGGCGGCGGGCGACCCACCCGTCGAGGCCATCACTGGCGAACACGAGAGCGATCAGCACCATCGACACGCCGATCACCGTCACATTGCCGAAGTAGATCATGGCCACGACGATGAACATGACGATGAGCCGGCCGACGGTGATGAGATTCGCCATGGTCGACGACAAGCCCTTGCGTACGAACTCGCGGAGCGAGCGCAACCGATCGGTGACATTCGAAACCGCATCCACCGGGGCGCGGATGCCTATCGGAGCAGTGTAATCGCTGCTACCCAGATCAGCGCCTGGACCAGCACCCCCGCGCCCAGGAGGAAACGGGCCGCGAACCGGTCGCGTGCGGCGACGAGGAGTGCGGTCCCGATGGACATCAGGGCCAGCATCGTGGCAACGAACGGGACCCGCCAGATGGCCCCGGCACCGGCGATCTGGCTCGGGGCGCCATCGACCCCGAGCCGGAGCACGAGTGCCTCCTCGACATTACCGGCGAGCAGGCGCGTGACGGCCCACATGGCGGCGGCGGAGACGGCGACCAGCAGGAGGAGCCGGGTCGTGATCGGGTCGTCGAGGGCTCCGATGCTGGAGCGCCGGTTGAAGCGACGCTCGCCGGACGCCCGACGACGCGGCGCGGGCCCCGCCACGGTCCCTTCGCCCGCCGCGCCGGTCACGGCGTCCTGGGGCGGAGCGAGCAGCGTGTCGCGTCCCGGGGGATCGATGACCCGCTGTCCGACGGATGGACCCTCTGATCGCTTTGGGGGGACCGGCCAGCTCCCGGTCGCTCCGGGTCGCATCGAAGACGCCCCGGCATGACCGGGCCGTCCACCCACATAGTCATCCGCATGGCGGACCGCGCCGCCGAGTGGGCGGGGCACGACCGGTTCCCGGCGGGCCGAGCCGTCCCGTTTCGCCCGGTTCTGTCCCATCCACGCCGGCACACCGTCCGGCATGGCCGCCGGCGGGAGGTCGCCGGTCGGCGAGGCATACCGTCCCGTCCCACGGCGCCGTTGGGCGGGTTCTTCCTGCCACGGCGGCTGGGGCGAGGCCGGTCGCAGCTGGGCCCCGTCTCTCGCGATCGGGTCCCGCCGGGTACGGAGGGGGGATCCCGTCGTCCCCGGCCGGTCGTCCCCGGAAGTCCCGACCGACTCGCCAGCCGGGAACCGGCGGTCATCGGATTGTCGGTTGCGTGGCTCGTCCGACATCAGGCCTTCTCGACAGGATAGGGGAGATTCGGCGCGTGGTGCGGCGAACCACTCGATGGACCGCAGGATAGCACGGCCCTCGGATCGGTCCGGCCGGGGGCTTCACTGGTGGTCATAGAGTCGCCTGGGGTCAGGCGATGGGCGTGCCAATCATCGGCGTGCCGACGATCGGCGTTGCCGATATCGGCTCGAGCGGCGGCGTACCGGCAGGGACGGCGACCCCGGTCGGCGCGTTGACCGGCGGCTCGAATTCGGTACTCCCGGCCGTCGCCGTCGGTTCGATGTCGCCCGAGATATCGGCCTCGGTGGCTCGCGCCGCCAGCCACTCATCCGTGATAACGGTCCGGGCGTTGGTCAACTGCGCGTCGGTGAAGGCGCGATCCGGTGACGTCTCGGTGACCCGGACGATCTCCCAGCCCGCCGGCGTCTGGAACGGCGCGCTCGTCTGACCAGCCGGGAGTCCGGAGGTGGCGGACCAGAATGCCGGTTCGACGTCGAAGCGTGAGTACCAGCCGAGGTCGCCGCCATTCGGAGCGGTCGCCGTGTCGATCGATTGTGTCCGCGCGATCTCCTCGAAGTTCGCGCCCCCGGCGAGCTGGGCGGCGAGCTGGTCCGCAAGTTCCTGGGTGGCGACGAGGATGTGGGCACCGTGGACCTGTGGCGCCGACTGGCCCAGCTGAGCTTCCAGGGTGGCCGTGACTTCCTGCCGCGCGAGGGCCGGGACGGCCACCCACTCGCGATACTGGTCCTCGTCGATGTTGGCGGCATCGAACGCGCGGGCGCGATACAGCTCGTAGCCTGATTCCGCCGTCGCGAGGGCCTGCGCGGCATCGGGTGTGGGCGATACGGCCGGGGTCGCCACAGCGGATTCCGGGACGCCGGCACCGGGTGTCCCGGGCGGGACGCCGGCCGGGGTGCCATCGGTGAGCGCCTGGGGTGTCGCTCCGATCAGGGGCTCCGGGGTGCTTGCGGCGATGTTCACCACCGGGGTGGCACCGGTCGCGGACACCGTGGGGGTCGGGTCCAGGCTACTGACGACGGCAGTCTGCGTCGCCCAGCCGGCCCGCTCGGGGATCAGGGTCGGTTCAGCCGTCGGCGTCAGGAGCGGGGCGTCCTCCGGGGAGAAGCGGTTGAGGATGAAGCCGTCCACCTGCTCGTCGGTGATGGCGATGTCCAGCGTATCCGCGTACTGGACGAACAACTGGTCGTCCACCATCTGCTGGAGAAACGCCTGATCGACATCGGTGGAGCCCCAGAGCCCGTCCAGTTCCGTCTGGGCGTTGGCGGCGGCGTTCTGGTACTGGGTGGCCTGCTCGCCACCGACGACGCCCGCGAGGTAGGAGTACTGGTCCACCTGATCGACCAGGTTGACGCCACGGGCGTGCCAGTAGTCCTCCCGGGAGATGTCGGTGCCGTTGACGCTCGCCAGGACCTGCCGGGGGCGAACGACGTCGGTCCAGATGAAGGTCCCGATCAGGACGGCGGCCAGAAGCGCAGCGATGGCACCGATACCGATGTAGAGCTGCCGCTGGCGCTTCGCCTCCCGCTGGGCGCGGGAGATCCGGTGCCGCCGGTCCGGCGAGTTGCGGGACTTCGGCAACCGGGCGCTCCGCACGTTGGACCGCGATGGTCGCTGGGGCCGTCGTTCTGCCACGGTATCTACCTCACGACGCGCGTGCGTCCTGTCGCGATCAGAAGGCCGGCCACCGGTCGCGACCAGACCCTGCCAACCAAGAACGCACCGCCTGGGGTCCGACAGGTCGGCCTCAAGCGGTGCGTTGTCGGTCCGGCCGAGCTCGGGGTTCCCGGCGTCGGGTCGCCGGTCATCACGATGGACGCCCGGCGCCGGACCGGAGTTCCCGTCTAGAAGGGAACGTCGTCCATGTCGCCGTAGTCCTGGCCGGGCTGCTGGCTCTTCCCGCCACCGGCGTTGCCACCACCCTGGCCGCTGCCTCCGTCGCCGCCACGTCCACCCGAGAAACCGCCGCCTTCGGCGTCTCCGCGGTTGCCAACGAGCTGGAACTCGGACGCGTTGACGTCCAGCGACGACCGGGTCTGACCATCACGGCCAGTGAACTCACGCTGCTCCAGACGACCCTCGACGAAGACCTGGCGACCCTTGGCGAGGGCGCCGCTCTGCGTCAACTTGTCGAGCGTCTCGGCAAGCCGTCCCCAGGCGGTAACCCGGAACCACGTCGTCGACTCCTGCTGCTGCCCGTCCCGGTCGTTGTATCGACGACTGGTCGCAACGGAGAACTGAACGTTCATCGTGCCGGTCGGCGTGTACCGGGTCTCCGGGTCCTGTCCCAGATTCCCGATGATCGTCACCTTGTTGTAGCTCATGGAGCGCTCCAGTCTGTCCTAGGCGCGGGACGGGTCGTCGTCCACGGCCGGCGCGGTTTCGGGATCGGCCGGGGCGTCAGGCGTCGTGCCGGTCTCGGGCGTCTCGGCCGGCGACGCGATCGCCTCAGCGACGTCCGGGGAAGACGTGATCGCCGGAGCGTCGGTCGTCTCCGGGGCAGGCGCAGTCGCCGGAGCGACATCTGTCGCGGCGGTCTCCGCCGCCGGAGCCGCCGTGGGGGCGGTCTCGGTGGCGGCAGCCTCCGTTGCGGCGGCCTCGGCCTGGGCCGCCTCGATCGCGGCGGCCTGCGCGGCTGCCCGCTGGCGCTCCTCCCGGTTCTCCCGCTCCTCGCGCTGCTGCTGGCTCGGCTGCGGCCGGGCGGCCTCAGCGGCGGCCCGGGCAGCTTCGCTGGCGGCGCGGGCGGCATCCGCGGCGGCGCGCGCCTCGGCGGCGCTCCGGATCAGATCACCGGCGGCGATCTCGTTTCGCTCGACGGCGGCGGGTGCCTCGACCTGCGGGGCGTCGCCTTCCGGCGCCGGCGCGACCTCCGCCACGTCCTTGACGTCGTTCAGCGTCAGCATGAAACGCAGGACCCGCTCATCCAGCTTGAGATCACGCTCGACCTCGAAGACCTGGCTCGGGACGAGGTCGAAGTGCACGACACTGTAGAAGCCATCGCGCACGTCCCGCCCGTTGTGGCGGATCGGGTAGGCGAACCGGCGGCGACCCCATGGGGCCTCGTACAGCGCCTGGTAGACGGAACCGCCCGCGGTCCGGACATAGCCGGTGATGACCTCCAGCTGCTCCATGACCGCATCGTCGGCCACGTCCGGGGAGAGGATCGTCATGAGCTCATAGGGGCGTGCAGTCGGTGCGTACTCGCGCAACGGTTGCTCCTTTCCATGGAGACGCCTCGCTCGACACAGCCGGGGTTGCGCTCCCGGGTTCGACCAAGGCGGAAAGGTAAGGCGCCAAACCGGCGCCATCGGATAGGGGCGGACGCGCGAAGAGACCGGCAGGCAGAGACGGAGCCAATCGCCGGTCGATCCATGCAGACGGACGATTATAGCACGCGCCCATTGGCGGCTATCCGGCGAGGCTCAGCCCCAGGATCCTTGCCGCCCGGCGGAGGCTTGCCTGCGCCGACCGGACGTCGTCTTCCTCCGGCGCCTCGAGGATGCTCAGCGCCATCTCCCTGAGGGCCTCGATGGCCTCCGGCGTGTTCAGGTCGTCATCCATGGCGTTGTAGAACTGTTCGCGCAGGGCGGAGATGTCCAGCGGCTCATCCGGACCGAAGGGCGGGAAGTCGGCTGCCTCACGCAGGTCGGCGGCAACACGACTCCATTCCTCGAGC